>JBOHME010000017.1:0-50980 GCA_050729795.1 Allostellaceae bacterium
ACCGAGAAATTGCTGATGCCGCTGGTCGACAGGCTGAGCAGGATGAAAAAGCCCATCATGCCGAGGATCGCCGGGGTGAAGGCGGACCCCGATCGCCGCGCCTTCAGCTCTTCGCGACGCGCCACCGCCGCCTTGGCGAGCGCTTCGCCCTCGACCGCCGGGGCGCAGATCAGCGGGATCGCGACCAGCGGCCCGATCAGCCCGGCCATGACGAGAGCCGTGCGCAGTCCGACCATCGGCGCCAATAGCAGCATCGCCCCCGGCGCGGCCGCATTGCCGAGCATGCCGGCAAAGGTATGCACCGAAAACGCCCGACCGATGCGTCGCGGCGTCACCCTGGCGGAGAGGATCGCATAATCGGCCGGGTGGTAGACGGCGTTGGCGATGCCCGAGAACCCGGCGGCGACCAACAGCCAAAGATAGCGGTCAACGATGCCGATCGAGGCGATCGCCGCTCCGCCGAGACACAGCGCGAAGATCAACAGCTTGCGCGAACCGAACCGGTCGGCGAGATAGCCCATCGGCAGCTGTGCCAGCACCGAGACGATTGCGTAGACGGTCAGCGCCAGGCCGAGTTCGACAAAGCCAACCCCCCAGTGTCTTTTCAGCAGCGGGAACAGCGGCGCCAGCACGAGGGCATGAAAATGTGCGACGAAATGGGCTGCCGAAATCAGCCCGATCGCCTTGAACCCGTCGCCCCGCGCGAGCCGCAGGGCGCCCATCGTCTCGCTCGCCATTTTGTCGCCCTTGACCGGGTGTCTTATCGCCGCACCATAAGCGGGCCCAGGCGTCGCCGGCAACCGCTGCCTGATCTGCCGGCGGGAAGAGAAATCCTGGCGGGAACTGATCCTGGCTCAATGGCCGCAATCACCGGGGATCTGACCTGCGTCCCAGTCGCGGCTCGGCAGGGGGAGATAGTTGGAGCGACCCGGCCGACATGACGGTCCTGACCCCCGATTTGTGCGTGATCGGCGCTGGGGCTGCCGGGCTCGCGGTCGCCGCCGGAGCCGTCCAGCTCGGCGCCGAGGTCGTGCTGATCGAGCGTGCGGCGATGGGCGGCGACTGCCTGAATTATGGCTGTGTGCCGTCGAAATCGCTGCTCGCCGCGGCCCGCCACGCCGCGCAATCGCAGCGCGCGCCGCAATTCGGGCTCGCCTCTGCGCCGCCGCGGATCGATTTCGCCGCAATCATGGAGAGCGTCACGCAGGTGATCGCGCGCATCGCCCCCAATGATTCGACCGAGCGGTTCGAGGCTCTCGGTGCGATCGTGCTGCATGCCGAGGCGCGGTTCACCAGCCCGCGCACCGCAGAAGCCGGCGGGAGCGTGATCCGGCCACGGCGCTTTGTCGTCGCGACCGGATCGCACCCCGCCATCCCGGCGATCCCGGGGCTCGACCGGGTGCCCTATTTGACCAACGAAACGATCTTCGACAATCGCCAGCTCCCCGAACACCTGATCGTGATTGGTGGCGGCCCGATCGGTGTCGAGATGGCACAGGCGCACCACCGGCTCGGGGCGCGGGTCACCATCCTCGATCAGGGACCGCTGTTGCCGCGCGACGATCTCGAGCTCGTTGGCCTGCTCGGCGAACGGCTGAGCGGGGACGGAATCCGAGTGCGCCCGCAGACCGCTGTCCTCGGCGTGGAGCGCGATGGCGAGGGCGTGGCTGTCACGGTCCACGGCGGTGAGCGGGTCACCGGCTCGCATCTCCTCGTCGCTGCCGGCCGGCTCCCGAGCACCGCGACGCTCGATCTCGCCGCTGCCGGGATTGCCGCCGGGCCGCAAGGGATCGCCGTCGATGCGCGGCTGCGCACCTCGAACCGGCGCGTCTTTGCCGCCGGCGATGTCGCGGGCGGCCCGCAATTCACCCATGTGGCGCTGCAGCACGCGGGCATCGTGATTCGCAACGCGCTCTTCCGGATCCCGGCGCGAGTCGATTCCCGGGCATTGCCGTGGGTTACCTACACCGATCCCGAGCTGGCTCAGGTCGGATTGACGGAGGCGGCGGCGCGCGCCACCGGCGTCGCGGTGCGGATATTGCGCTCACCGTTTGCCGACAACGACCGTGCCCAGACCGAGCGGGACACTTTGGGACTGGTCAAGATCGTCGCTCGCGGCAACGGCCGGATCCTCGGCGCCTCGATCCTCGGTACCGCGGCCGGGGAGCTGATTGTGCCCTGGTCATTGGCGATCGCGCAGCGGCTCAAGATCGGCGCGCTCGCCAATCTGGTGATGCCCTATCCGACCCGCGGCGAAGCCGGCAAGCGCGCCGCCGGCAGTTTTTACACGCCGGCATTGTTTTCGCCGCGCACCCGCCGCATCGTGCGTTTTCTGGCCCGGTTTGGCTGAAGCGGACGATCGGCCGTGCTGCTGAGGAGCCTGTCGGCGCGTCTTTTGGTGCTGACCGTCTTTTTTGTGATGCTTGGCGAGGTGCTGATTTTCGTGCCTTCGGTCGCGCGCTTTCGCATGGACTATTTCGAGCACCACATCGCGTCCGGCGCGCTGGCCAGCCTCGCGCTCGAGGCGAGCCCGAGCGGGCGTCTCGACCGCGGCCTCGTCGACCGGCTCCTGGCTCGGGTCGGCGCGCATGGCGTGATCCTGCACCGCGCGGACGGCATGCTCTTAATGCTCGATCGCCCGACCCCACCCAAACCGGACCACACGATCGATTTGACCCGGGCGACGATGATCGGCGACATCCGCGGCTCGTTCGTTACGCTGTTCCACGGCGGCAACCGCATTTTGCGGGTGATCGGCCGGTCGCCCGCGGGCGGTGGCGAGACGGTCGAGATCCTGCTCGACGAGGCGCCGCTGCGCGCCGCGATGTGGGGCTTTGGCGTCCGGATTCTGGAATTGTCGATCGTGATCTCGCTGCTCGCCGCCGCCCTCGTCTATCTGAGCCTGCAATGGCTCTTGGTGCGGCCGATGCGCCGGCTGACCGCGAGCATGATCGAGTTTCGCGAGCACCCGGAGGATGCGGCGCGGATGCTTGTGGCGAGCCGCCGCCGGGACGAGATCGGGGTCGCCGCGCGCGAGCTTGCGATCATGCAGGAGGCCGTGCGCCGGGCTCTGGGCCAGCATGCCCGGCTCGCCGCGCTCGGCACCGCGGTGACCAAGATCAACCATGATCTGCGCAACATCCTGGCAACCGCGCGGCTGATGACCGAGGGGCTGACCGCCAGTGCTGCTCCCGAGGTCCGCCGGCTGCTGCCACGGCTGATCGAGGCGATCGATCGAGCCGTAGCGCTGTGCACAGGCACCCTCGAATTTTCGCGCGAAGGGGCGCCACCGCTCGTTCGCAGCCGTTTTGCTCTGGCGGGTCTGGTTGCCGAAATTGTCTCCGGCTTGGCGATCGTCGAGCACGAACCCGTGGTCGAATGTCCGATTCCGGCCGATTTCGAAATCGAAGCCGATCGCGAAGGGCTCTACCGGGTTCTGTCGAACCTGGTGCGCAACGCGCTCGAAGCCGGTGCGCGGCGGCTGCGCTTTTCCGCCGGTGTCGAAGACCGCGCGGTGATTATCGAAATCGCCGATGACGGGCCGGGGCTGCCGCTCAAGGCGCGCGAGAACCTGTTCCGTCCGTTTTTCGGGTCGGCACGCGCGGGGGGCAGCGGGCTTGGTCTGGCGATCGCCCGTGAACTGATGCGGGCGCATGGCGGCGAGCTGATGCTCCTCAGCAGCACGGCTGCGGGCAGCGTGTTTCGCTTGAGCCTGCCGGTCGCCGCCACGCACCGCCGCGATCAGTCGAGCGCCAGCACCTTCGCCTTGAGATAGGCGGTCTCGGGCAGCACCGAATGCACCGGGTGATCGGCCGCGGCCGCACCATCGTGCAGAATGCGAAAGCTGCGGCCGGCATCGGCGAGGCCCCGCCGGATCGCCTCGGCGAAATCGGCGGCACCGACATGATAGGAGCAGGATGCGAGAAAGAGAAAGCCTTCGCGCGCGGTCAGCGACGCGGCCAACCGTGCAAGCTTGCGATAGCCGCGCAGCGCTGCCGGGACCTCGCGACGCGATTTGGCAAAGGCCGGCGGGTCGGCGGCCACCAGGTCGAAGCGTTCCCCGGCGGCGGCCAGACGGGCGGCCTCGCCGAACACCTCGGCGCGGCGAAAGCTGCATCTGGGCGCGACGGCGTTCAGCGTCGCGGCTTCGCCGGCCAGCGCCAGCGCCGGCTCGGACCGGTCGATGCCGAGGACCGCGTCGGCGCCCCGGCGCGCCGCCTGGATCGCGAACCCGCCGCTGCCGCAATAGAGGTCGAGCATCCGCGCTCCGCCAGCGAGGCCCGCCACCGCGCGCCGGTTGTCGCGTTGATCGAAAAACCACCCGGTCTTTTGCCCGGCGAGCGGATCGACCGGAAAGACCGCGCCGTCTTCACGCACCAGAACCCGCTCGTCGAGCGCGCCGAGCGCGACCCGCGTTTCAGCCGGCAGACCCTCCTGAGCCCGCGCCGGGCTGTCGTTGCGCAGCACGATCGCCTGAGGCAACAACAGCGTGGTGAGCGCTTCGAGGACCAGCGGTTCGAGCCTGGCGATGCCGGCCGCGTTCGACTGGACCACCACGACCGCACCAAAGCGGTCGATGACGAGCCCCGGCAGTCCGTCTGCCTCGGCATGGACGAGGCGGTAATAGGGTGCCTCGAACAGACGCTCGCGCAGCCGCAGCGCGCGCTCAATGCGGCGGGCGAGAAAGCGCCGATCGATCGGCCGCGCCGCATCGCGGTCAAGAAGCCGTGCCGCCAGCAGAGAGTGCGGGTTGAACATCGCCACCCCGAGAGTGCTGTCGTCGGCCCGGTGCAATGTGACGAGCGTGCCAGGCGCCAGCCGGCGTGCCGTCTCGTCCATCCGCAATTCGTTCGCATAAACCCACGGATGACCCATCTCTGCACGACGGTGGCGTGCCGGCAGCAGGCTCACGATGGGCCGGCTCGCCGGGTCATCCACGGTCTTGTGCGGTGCCGCCGTCGCGTAGCTCATGGACCATTCCTGCCGGATTGCGATGTCCTCGCGGCCGCCTTTGGCGCCGCGGTCCGGGCTCGCCGAGCCCGATCGGTCTTGCCTTTGCCGTCCTCGGCGGAGTAGTTGTTGCCGCCACCGTCGCCGGTGACGCTTGGCGGCATGCGCCCGTAGCTCAATTGGATAGAGCACCAGACTACGGATCTGGGGGTTAGGGGTTCGACTCCTCTCGGGCGCGCCAGCCGATCGACGATCCGACAGCATTTGGCCAAGGGTTCACGCGGCTCGAAGCGCGGCCGGCAATTCCGGTGATCGACCCAAAGGGTTTCTCGCCATGCGCAATGGGCCGCTGCCAAGAACCGGCGGACCCCAGGGGGGCGTGCATCTCCGGGCAGATGCGCATCACCAGGCAGACAGGGCAGCGGTGCCGGCATGGCGCTCACCAACTCATCCTCGAAAGGGTTTCGCCACCGGATGATGGCAGCCGCGGGGTCATCGATGGCGACGATACCACCCGCGGGAATAGGATTGCCGATCATCGAGAATGGGGGCCTGATCGGGAGACGGGGCGGATCGTCTCACAATGCAGCTCACAATTCCGTGGCGTGCACCCGTCTCCCTGCGCTCGTCGCCGGCACCGGGGAACGGACCGGTGGCAACATCGAGAGGTTTCCTCGAGCGAAGTGTGGTACAAGCCGGTCGGCCTGGGGTAGTGCATTTGGGGGAGGAAGGCGTCGTTGGGACGGCAGGGGGCGTCGGGAGGCGGGTGACGACGCTGCTTTGCGAAATGGTTCTGTTCTGGCGGCGATGTTAATCGTCCACGTTGCTGGAGTTGCTGCTGACGCAGCGCTGTCGTTGTCATTTGCCAAGAGCCGATCCTGCGGCGATACAATCGTTTTCGTCATGGTTCCCGCGGTGGCAACCCGCCTCCTCGGGGGCCGTAACCGTGTGCGCCGCGGCAGGGGTGAGGTGACGCATGAGTGAGCTCGATATCCCGATGCATGCTCCCTTCGGCATTGCCGCCTCAGGCGCCGAATCGCGACATGTTGCCGAAGCTGTCTGGCAATTCCCAGGGGCAGCCGCTCCCTGCTTCCTGCACTCCAGCTGGCGGACCGGCAAAACCTGGTTCTTTTTTCTCTTCCACCATTTTCCCGAGACCATGTGCTTCTATGAGCCGTTCAATGAAGCCCTGGCGACGCTGACCCCCGGTGACGCCGTACGACTGGGGCCGCAAGCGTGGGAGTCGGGTCACCCCAGCACGATTTCCTATTGGCGCGAATATATACCGCTCATCAGAAAATCGAGCGGCGTCCGGTTATTCCGCCCCGAAATGTCTTATGACTGGTTCATTCCGGATGGCGGATTGCATGGTGATCTGCGGGAGGCGGAGCTCAAATACCTGGCGTTTCTGGCTCGGTATGCGCAGCGCCGCCGCCAGATCCCGGTATTTGGTTTTGCCCGCTCTCTCGGCCGGATCCACGCCATTAAACGGCATTTTCCAGGAAACCACATCATTATTATCAGGAATTTATGGGATCAGTGGCTTTCGTACCTCTCACAGCGCCAAGAGGACAATCCCTATTTTGTTCGATCAATTTTTAAGATTATGGGCATTGAAGATCCGTTTATTGAGTATTTACGTGACTTCTATCTTGGTGGTAAGATTCCAAATGACGACAGACCCAACGGCACCGCATCATCAGAACAAAAAATCGACAGCATATTAGCCATATTGTCCGACAGCGACGTTTTCTCGATATTTGTCGCGCTCCATGTTTATTTATATTGCAATGCACAAACGGCTGCCGACTTGCTGGTCGATACAACCAGGCTAGCCGCAGATCATAAATATAGGGAAGCGACGGCACGTGATCTTCGCGAGCTGACCGGGTTGCGGGTCAGCCTCACCGATGTAAAGGAAACCTTGTCTTTTGCCAGTGCCGATCACGCGATAAATCGCGATCGCATCGAAAGCCACGTGCGAATTGCCGCCAGCATGTGGCGAGAGAGACAAGAAAACCAGGCTTCGTTGCAGTTTGCCGAGGAGCTGCTCGAAGCGCTCTATGCAAAGCGCGCGAGCCATCAACGATTTGCGCCGATACGGCGCCGCGTCGATACCCTCAAGGAGAAGGTCGATACCCTCAAGGAGAAGGTCGATGCCCTCGAGGAGGAGGTCGAGCGGCGGCAGGCCCTAATCGCCGAGCGCGATGCGGCGGCGGCAATGTCCGCTGCCAAAGCCGACGAAACCGAGGCGAGCCTGGTGAAGGCATCGGCGGCGCTCGCCATGCAGCAGGTGCAAAGTGCCGATTTGGAACGCGAGCGCGATCAGCACCTGGCAACCCTGGAGCGGATCGAGGCCGAGAATTTCGGCTTGACGGCGAGGGTGTGCGAGCGCGACGCCGTGGCTGCAGCGGCCGAGATAAGAGCGGATGCGGCGGCGGCCGGCTTGACCGAGGCCCGGGACGCGCTTGCCGCGCAGGGTGAGCAGCTCGCCGATTTGCAACGCAAAGAACAGGAGCGTGCCGGGACCTTGGCGCAAGTCGAGGCCGAGGCCGCAGGTTTGCGGGAGAGGGTCGTCGAGCTTGTTGCGGCTGAAACGCGTGCGTGTGCGGCCGAGGCCGATCTTGTGGAAGCAGGGTCCGATGTTGCGCGGCTGCGCGCGAATATCGCCGATGCCGAACGGGATTTGCGAGAGCGCGGCGAGGCCGAATTTATCCTCCGCGGCGATCTCGACCGGCTGCGGCGAGCCTTTGAGCGCAGTGAGCAGCAACGCAACGATCAGGCGCAGGAGCTCGGCGCGCTGCGTGTCGAGACTGAGACGCGGCGCGGCGCGCTCGCGGCGGCGCAGGCGCAAATCCGCGCGGGCGAGGTGCAGCTTGCGGAAACACGCCAAGAAAGCGAGACAAAGCTCAGCGCGATGCGGCGCGCGCATGAGTCGGAGCTCGCCAAAGCTCACCAAGAATGCGAAAACCAAAGACAACAAGCGGAACTCGCAGGTAAGGAAAAGACCGAACGGGAATCAGAAATAAATACCCTGAGCCGAGCAGTCGTGCCGCTGCGCCAAGACATGTCTGCAACCATGCAGATCGGCCGGGAGCTGATAATTGCCGCCACGGCGGATTCTCCGGAGCAGCAGCGGCGACGCGGGCGTCGGCCAGCGATCAAGTTGGGGTTTGTCGGCGCGAGGCGTGCCAGGGCCGTGAAGAACGGGGACCGGGCGCGGGACGCAAAACGCTGGGAGCTTGCCGCGCGCCACTATCGCAAGGCGCTGGCGGTTGACCCGCTCGATGCGCCGTGCTGGGTGCAATACGGTCATGCGCTGAAGGAATCCGGCCGCCTGTCGCAGGCAGAGAGCGCTTATCGGCGCGCGCTCGGCTATGCGCCGGTCGTCGCCGACACGCATCTGCAACTCGGGCATGTGCTAAAGCTTCAAGGCAAACCGGAGGCGGCGCAAACCGCCTATCTGCGGGCGCTGACACTCGACCCCGACATGCCTTTTGCGCGTGAAGAGCTGGCCGCGCTCGGCTGGTCACCGCCGCATCTGACCCGGCTGCGCGAGCTGTCGCACAATCCGGGGATCGCCGGGATGCGCTCGCTGCAGGAGGCCGCGGATGCGGCGCGCGACCGGCAGGATTGGGCCGAGGCGGCAAGGCTCTACCAGGAATTTGTCGCAGCCGATCCGAGTGCACTCGAGATCGCCGTGCAACTGGGGCACGCCCTCAAGGAGAGGGGCGACTTCGAGGGCGCGGCGCAAGCCTATTACCGCGTGATCGAGGAAACCCCGCTCGACGACGATTTGCACCTGCAGGTCGGGCATCTGGAGAAATTGCGAGGCAATTATGCGGCGGCGCAGACCCATTACCAGCGGGCCGTCGCGATCAATCCGAACAACCCCGACGCGCGGCATGAATGCGACGCGCTGCGCGGCAGAGTCGCGGAACTCCATCGCTGGGAAGACGCGAGCATTGAGCCAGCGGCGCGGCAAGCGGGTCGCGTGCAGAGCGGTGCATCCCGCTCGATCGCGAACCCTGCAACACGATTCTTGGCGAGTCCGCCGGTCCGCTCGTCACAAAAAAAAGTATACTTCGTGGTGCAAGGTCTTTTCCTTAAAAGCGATTCGATCGGGTTCGATTGCGTTTTCCAATATCAATTATTGAAAGAAAGCCGAAGCAACAACTATAAATTAAGAATATTTGTAGAAAACTTTGACGCCAAGAACTATCCCGACATTCCGGTGGATCCCGCTGATGAGCTGATCTCCTCGCTTGAGGATTTCCGCGACACGACGTTGATCTACCATTTTTGCGAGGGTTGGGACCGGTTTCACGAATGGCTGCCACACTTTTCCGGCGAACTCATTATACGCTGGCACAATAATACGCCGCCTTGGTTTTTCGCGGCCGCCGGCTCGATCCACACCACCGACAAGACGATAAGCGGCTTCAACTCTATCTTAAAGCTGGCGAAAATTGAGCACGCGCGGTTCTGGTGCAACTCGGCGTTTACTGCCGAGCAATTGGAAGTTTTCGGCGTGGACAGGACACGAGCTGCCGTGGTTTACCCAGGCTCCCGATTCATTCTTGAGAATCTGCCACCCGCCTCGACCGTCCCAAAAACTCCTGCAACCTCCGGCACAAAGCTGCTATTTGTCAGCCGACTTGTGCCGCACAAGGGTCACCGGCATGTGCTTCCGGTTGCCGCGATAGTTTCGGCAGTGACCCGCTCGCCGGTCACTGTAACCTTTCCGGGACGCGTTGACGGCTCCGTACCCTCTTACGCCGACGAGCTCCGCTCGCTAGCCGAGCTCCTAGGTATCGACCTCGAAATGCCCGGCGAAGTCGGCCACGAGGAGCTTCGGCACTTATACAATAGGGCTGACGTTTTCATTTGCCTGTCGGAACACGAAGGTTTCGGAATCCCCCTGTTTGAGGCTGTACAAAGCGACGTGCCCGTGGTGGCCTACGCAACAACAGCAATGCGTGAGTTGATCAGCGATCATCCGCTGTGTTTGAAGCGCTTGAACTACGCAGGCGCCGCGGCGCGGATAGTCGCGGTTCGCGATAGTGCCATCCGCGATTTCGTCGTCGATTGGCAGAAGAGGCATCTCGCGCCCCTCTACACTCGAGAAGCTATCTGCGCCCAACTGCTCGCCGGGCTGGCCGGCACGCACGCCTACGGACGCGATGGGGCCATCCGGTCGCCTCAAATCGGCAACGACGAGGATGGCTGCTCAGCAACGCAATCCGAGTTGGCGATCGAGATATCCACCCGAATCCGAACTGTTGAGGAGGCTGCCTCGGCGATCGAGCTCCCTCCGGAAGCCGCAGCGTTACCGCGCGAGATACCCGCCAACTATGTAACCCTTTACGATCTTCAGGCTTATAACGCCATACTAGAAAGCGCCGCGACGGTCGTGCCGGATCGAAGCTCGCTTTCGGATGCCGATAATGATCCTCGGGGCCTTTGGCTACCGCCGGCTCGGTTTGCTAGAAGCGTGCCTGGGTCGGCTCCGGCGAAAGATGAGTGGAGCTGCCCACTCGCCGGCATGGAGGGACATATCGTCTTTGGCCCATATCTCCGGCTTCCGGGGGGCGGATATGCGGTGGAATTTGACCTCGGCATCCGGGGGGTTGGGCCGGACGCGAGCGGTGATCTTATCGTTGATGTCTATTGCGCTGGGACGGGGGTTCTTGCGGTTTATCGGTACGAGCCCGAAAGGCGGTTGCCTGTGGCTAATGCCGTTTTGGAATTTGAGCATAATGATCCGAGGAGTGCATTAGAGTTCCGAATTCATGTGAAGTCGTTCAAACTAGGAACACTGGATTTCCGCGGGATATATATATGCAAGATGAGAAGTGTCGTTGAGCGGCTATCGGCTCTTGCCGGTGCGTAGCCGGGCGAGTGATCGACGCTGGTGGGAGCTAGTGATGGTCTGATGTTGATTGGGGGCAGAGCGGTCTTAGTGGCGCGCTGCTTAGGTGGGCAGGGAGGTATGGTGATGACGATGCTGGATGTCCTTGGACAAAAATTTGAAGTAGAGGGGGACCCGGACGACGATTATTTTCGCCATGCACACGATCAAATGCGAGGTTTCGAAAATTTAGTCGCGATTGCCGCGCAGCTTGGCAAAGATTCGGTCATCCTTGATGTCGGGGCGAATATTGGCCTTTCAACGATAGCGATGGCCATTGCAGCACCGCAGGCGACGATTATCAGCCTTGAGCCGTCGCCCAAGAACTTCGAATTTCTCTGCCGCAATGTTAGGCAATTTGGCACCAGAATCAAAACGAGGCAGGTGGCCGCGTCTAACGAATCCGGGACCTTGAATTTGCATTTGTCCCGTGTCGGCGCTTGGTCCCATGTCGTGGGGGCTGGCCATCTCGAAGGACATCTTCCTGTAGTCCAGGTTGAAGCTGTCCGCCTTGACGATCTGATGGGAGAAACCCGCCCCGCTATGATCAAGATAGACGTGGAAGGTCACGAGCCAGAAGTGATTTCTGGAGCAAAGCGGGTGATCGAGTCCACACGGCCGACTGTCTGTATGGAGTTCAATTCGTGGACATTGAACGCATACGGTGGACACAGCCCGGCAGCATTTGCGAGCGCCATTTTCAAGGCTTTTGATGTCGAGGGATGGAGCCGTCATATTGATTTTCTCAATCGAAATCTTTGCGTAGACAAGGGTCTCACTGACATCGTGATGCGCCTCAGGGATGGCGGATCAGTTCCCACCTTGGAGGAGATGTCATTCTCCCCGGCGGCCAGGGCTATTTTGGACAAGCTTCGTGAGGAAGCGGGAGCACGGTCTTCCGGGTAACTCCGTGGGCAAGCCGCCCCGGCGGACCGTGCCTGTCTTCTCGTGTGTGGGAAATGAGGCAGGCGCGACCTGGGCCTGGGGTGCCACGACCCGGCGGATCGCCGAGTTGTACCGCGCCGCAATTGAGGCGACGTAAGGCTTTAACGGACCTTTAGCACGACTGGCGGGCCGCCGCCCGGCACCAGCTTGAGTAGGCGTCGCGCGACCGGGCGCCCAGGCCATGCGGGTCCAAGATCCTCGTACAAAATGTAAACCGCGTTACCGGCGATCGCCCACCGCTGATACTGTAATGCACATCTTTCCTCGGGGCCGGGCCGAGATGTCACCAGCAGCGGATTTCGCGGATACCTCTGCCATAACGGGCTGTTCCACGCCGGGAAGATGCTGGCCGGCGCGCGCAGCAGCGCGATCGGCCAGGACTGGCCGCGCGTGCAGCCTAAGCTGATGGTGGGCGTCTCGATCAGCATGTACTGCTGGCCGCCGGCGATCAGCGTCGAGGCTTCGCCGCCGCCGATGCAACCGGGGTTCCAAGCCTGGCATTCGGGCGCGGCGAAGATCGGCGCGTTCGGCAGGTCGGGCCCAGCGGTCAACCAGTGGTGAAAATCGGCTGTTTTGGCCACCCCACGGAAGCCGTGCTTGGTCGAATAATCGAAGCCGTGAAAGGTGACGTAGAAGTAGCCGCCCTTCTTAAAGATGATATCGGGCGTCCCTTCGTCCACGGTGTGCCGCGGGTCGCAGATCCCACCCGCATGGGCGCAAATCTGCGACCACAACTCGCCGCTGCGCACCGCGGGTGTGGCGTCGGGTGTAAAACGCCCGAGCGGCGAGACGCCATGCCGCACGTAGTGGCACAGCATCCAGCCGCCCTTGTGGTGCGCGGCGAGGCACTGCGCCAGCATCTGCCACGTGTCCGTCGCGGCGTCGTAATAGCTGCTGCCGTCGACGACCGCGCAGGCGTCTGGCGCATCTGCCGCGCCGGGCGTGGCAACAACGACCGCCGGGTTTGACCAGCTTGCCCCCGCATCCAGGCTTTCCCGCACAACGATTCTAACGGCGCGTTCGAGGCAGTACGCCGGCGTTTGCGTCAGCCGCTCGCGATCAAACAGATACCATGCGCCGTTGGGAAACGGCATCGGGCTGGCGAACCAGCCCTGGCCCTCGTTGGGTGCCTGGTAGGGCGGCTTGCTCCAGTCGATGTCACGCACCTCTTCGAAATGCGCCTTGCCTAACCAGAGAGCTTCCATCTGCTTGGCGATCGACGGCGGCGGGCTCGGCCGAATCAGTACAGCTAAAGTTGCAAAAAGCGCGATCAACAGCAGCGCGGCGGCCGAAAGCAGCAAGAGGCGGCGACTTGTCATTCTCGATCTGTTGCGACCGCCACTTTAACATCGTTTGCTCGGGCTGATGCCGGGCATCCACGGCTCGGATAGGGAACACGTAGATGGCCGGGTCAAGCACGGCCACAATGATACCGCGTGGCGTATGGCTGCCTTGCCTACAACTCGAACCAAGGGCCGTCGCCCGGAACCATGTGCTTGCCGACCCAGTCGTAAAATTTGAGATCCTCGCCATTCTTGTCGTACATTGTCAGCCGCAGACGGCGGTCGAGGTCCGAGAGTTCGACATATCGAGTCGAGATATTGAACCGCTCGTGGCGGGCGATACCACGATGCCGGATGTAATCGTCGACCTGCTGGAACCGGATGATTTTCAGGTCGAGGATCGCAGCGTTGTCGAGCACCGATTCGAGAAGGGGCTCGGTGCCCAGGGCCTCGCAGGTCGGATTGTCCGGCACCAACCGCTCGACGATCCTCTGCGCAAGATCGAGCGCGCGGCGCCGATCCGGCAAAAACGGGTTGTCGGGCAGTTCGAGCGTATTGCGCCAGCCGATCACATCCGGATGGATCGGGTTCTTGCACAGCCCGGTCAGCACATAGTTGATCCGGGAGAGGCACGCGTCGATCGGATCGCGCAGGATCGTGAATGCGCTGTCCCAGCCACGCTTCAGATGGTTTTCCAAGATTCGAGTGGTGGGAGGGTGACCGACGATGAACACGTGCCGGGTCCGCGGATCGGCGAGCCGCAGCACCGTGTTGCGCAGATAGCCGAGATTTGTCTCGAACCAGCCATTGTCGTATCCCGGATATAAATGCAGCGGGCAGAAACGCGGGTCGGCCCGGAACGCCTCGAATACCGTGCTTCCGCCCGATTTTGGAATATGGAAAAAGAATTCGCGCGAGAGATGGGCGAACTCGCGTTGCAGGATGACATCGTGCTGGTCCATGAATTCGTTCGAGCTCAGGATCTCCGAGATGCGGCGCGATGGGCACAGCACGAGCTCGCGTGCTTCGGCGGCGGTGGCCGGGCTGCGGCCCAGCATCTCTTCGATGTAGAAGCGAGCGAACTGGCTGGGTCCGCGCTGGCGCAGCGCGTCGTCCAAGCGGCGGAGCCCGGCATCGTAGCCTTCGGGGTCGCTCAAGGCGCTGAACACCTGCTCAAGCAAGGCGGGGTAGCGAGATCGGGTAAATTCCGAGGGATCCGAACTGCGGCACTGCCCGCGCGGTTCACCTATCGCGTCATCCGGATCCAGCTCCTTGGCGGAAGCGAGCCAGCGAGAGGGGGTCACTTCATTTATCTGGTCGAGCGACATCGAACGGGCTTCTCTGAGCGGTTTTGGACGGAGTCGTGGGTCGAAAAAGAACCCGGGTGCGTATTGACTTGAGCGAGGAGAGACTATTCATGCGCTCTGGCGCGATTTCGGTATCGTTACCTGATTGTGGCTCGAGGAAAAACTAACCCAGAATAATTCTATTTTGGGAGCCATGGCTCAATTCTCCAAAATTTCTTGTCGCGCGGTGCGCCGTTCGGCTAGTGGCGCGGAACACTGCGCTCGTCGCTGCGGTGGGTTATTCCGGTCGGCCGGATCGTCATCAGTCCGGACATGCCGGCCAGCACCTCCTCGAGCAGGATAACGCGGGCCAACGCGTCGCTGTGAGGCGCATAGCCGATCGAGCCGACGCCGAGCCACAGATATTCGCGCGGGTCGAGACCGGCGGCGATCTCCCCGACCGCCTCGAATTCGAGCGCGACGCGTCCCTCTTCGGTCTCGGCATGCAGCAGCAAAAAGCGCCGCGCACCGGTTTCCAGCTCGACCGGGGGATAGCGTCTTGCGTTGACGGTAATGCGCAGTCGCATCGACTCCAGCCAGGCAACGGTAAAGGTCTCGATCATGATCACGATCGGCTCCGGCACCAGCCGTTCAGTTGTAAAAGCGATCCGGGCGGTCCGGCCTCGCATCCATCGCCCAAAGCTCTCGACCGCATCCCATGATGTGTCGCAGGCAAAATTCACAAAGGCCGAGTCTCCTGATCGCACGAATTCAGCGACATTGCCCTGGTGGCCCAGCCGGTACACCCGCCCCGGCCCAGCGCACGGTGGCGGCATATTCTTGCGCTCGGCGCCCCAGTCTCCGCGCAGAGATTGCAGGATCGCCAGCATATCGACCGCTACATCGTGCCATTCCCGCGGCGTAAAGTTCTCCCGGATGTTGCGCGCCCGCAGTTCGCGGTATTCCTGGTCTTCAACAAGCCGCGCGATCTTTTCGTAGCCATCATTGTCGTTGAACGGATCGACGTAATCGATCAGGTCCCCGGCAATCTCGGGGATCGAGCCGCCACTTGCGGCGACGCATGGCCGGCCGTGCAGCAGGCTCATCGAAACGGGTGCCGCCCAACCGTCCTCGATGCTCGGGAATAGGGTGAACTGCGCCGAGCAATAGAGTGCTGCAAGTTGCGCGGTCGAGATATCGCGCAGAAATACGATCTTGCCGTCGAGGTTGCCTGTCGCCTCGATCTGGTTTACCAATTCGTCGCCCTGCCATCCCGGCTCGCCGACCAGCACCAGCTGCGGCGTCGCGTCACCAAGGCGTCCGTGCAGGCGCTTCCAGATGCGGAACAGGTATTGATGATTGGTGCCGGCAGCCAACTCTGAAACGTACACCGCGTATTGGTTTCTTATCTCTCGGGCGATCGCGAGCGATAAGTCCCCGGTTCGGCTGGGTTCGATCCCGACCCGGTCTGCCGGTTTGATGATCCGGGTCGCGGCGGGTGCGGCGTGGGTCTCGGCGGCAAAATGCGCAATGTTCCGAGCCCCATGCTCCGACAGGCACAGCACGAAATCCGCGATGCGCAGCATTGAAGACAAGGCAGAGCGGTATGATTCCACTCGCTCCTTCGAACAAAACTCGGGATGGGATAGCGGCGTCACATCATGAATGAACGCGCCGATCCGGACACCTCTGCGCCCAAAATCGATAATTCTCTCGATGACGGTTTCCGACAGCCAAAATTCTCCGATGACAACAAGGATATCGCCCTCAACAGGTTCATAACCGCGGGCGGCACTCGTAGCCGAGCGCGCGATCTCCGCCGATCGGGCCGGTTCGACCGCGTCCCGCCGCAGTTCGTTGGCCAGCTCATTAACGGTTTCATCATCGATGACGACGTAGCCGGGACGTTCGAGCGCTTCGGACAAGAAGGCAATGCTGCGTCGCTGTTCGGGCTCCATCGCCATGATAGCCATGGCGAGACCGAGCTCGAACTGCTGGATGCCCGACGCCCCGCGGTCGTCGTCGGGATAGTAAAGCACATCCGACAGGTCGATAAACGTCATCGGGCGGCGCGCGGGGGCGGCGCGCTGGCTTGACGGCAACTGTTCCATGTCGACGCCGAATTCTGCAAGCTCAGCGCGGGCATCGACCAGCGAGCCGTCGACCCGCGCCGATTCGCGATAGGCGGAGATCGCGTCCGAAAAATTGCGCATCCGCTTATAAAGATGGCCAAGTTGCAGATGCGTATCAGCAACTTCGGGAGCCAAAGCCAAGCTCTGTTTGTAGGCAGCTTCGGCGTCGTTCAGATGCCCCGACTCTTTGAGCGCATGACCGAGCTGAACCCAGATCGGGGCATCCTCAGCGCAGAGCGCCAGATATTGCCGGTAGAGCCGGGCAGCTGCGGCCCACTCTCGATTATCGCGGGCCGTGTCTGCCGCCGCCAGCAGCGGTGGCGCAGCCTCTACCGGGTCCGCAGGTTGGGTTGCGCGCGCATCGCGAGCGCGCCTATTGAGAGTGAACGCCATTACGTGAACCTGAATTCGACAACCCCGGCGGATCAGACGCGGCTTTGCGATTGCTTGTCAAGATCGTAACCGGGTCGGGTGGTGTGGCACACGCCGCTCCTTCGGAAGGGGTCGATGCCGGATGGGAGGGGGGTGTTTCCACCGGGATAGCCGCGCAGGTTGACAACCCGGCGATCGTCGAGAAATTCCGGTTCGCTTTGGCGAAGTTCCGAATCCTCGGCCCGATCGGCTGATGGCGCAGCCGATTGATAGCGCTTGGCAGTGGCCTCGGATCCATTGCGACATGGTCGATGCCAACGGGCCGGTATGTGCGCTGCTTTTAGCGCGAGATCGCCTCAAGGCGCAGCCCCGTGGTGCGCGGCCCCATCGAGGCGATCACCACGAACACGATCAGCATCGCCCCGGCGATGAACAGGAACACCCCGAGCGTGCCATAATGTCGCAGGAAGAATGCCACGAAAAAGCCGACGAAGATCGTGCTGAACCGGCTCCAGGAATAGGTGAAGCCGACCGCGCGGGCGCGGATGCGCGTCGGATAGAGCTCGGACTGGTAGGCGTGCAGCGAGTAGGCGAGGATCGTGTTGGAAAACGCGATCAATATCCCGACGATGATGATGCCGGCCGCCGCCCGCTGCTGCGAGAACAGGATGCCAAAGCCGGCGATCGCCAGCGCTGCGCAGGCGAGCTGCCATTTCCGCTCGATCCGGTCGGCGAACCGGGTCGCGCACAGAGCCGCGGTCGGCGAGGCAATCGCGATCACCACGGTATAGCCGAGCGACCTGGTAAAAGTGATGCCCTGCGCCACCAGCAGGGTCGGGACCCAGCTGGTGAACCCGTAATAGCCAATCGTCTGGACCAGCTGGAAGATTACCAGCATCGTCGTGCGCTTGCGATAGGGTGGCCGGAACGCCTCGCGCAGCGAGCCGGTCGCCTCCTCGATCTCGCCGGACAGAGCCTGCGGCGCCGCCAGTGGACGGCCGGTCTCGGCCTCGATCCGGGTCTCGATCATCCGCACGATGCGATCGGCATCGGCATGGCGCCCGTGCTGGGCCAGCCAGCGCGGCGATTCGGGCAGCCCCAGCCGCAGCCACCAGACAACGATCGCACCCAGCGCGCCGATGATCGTGACCCAGCGCCAGCCGTCGACCCCGAACGGGATCTGCGGAACCAGCAGCCAGGCCAGAAGCGCCGCGATCGGGTAGGCGCATAGGCCGATCGTCGCGACAAAGGCGAAAGCAGCACCGCGACGGTCGCGCGGCACCAGTTCCGACAAATAGGTGTCGATCGTCACAAACTCGACGCCGATGCCGACCCCGGCGATGAACCGCCAGATCACGAGCCCGACATCGGTCGATTGGAAGGCCATGATAAAGGTGGCGATCGAGTACCAGACCAGTGCGAAGGTAAAGATCGTTCGTCGCCCGAAATAGTCGGATAGCGGGCTGAGCAGCATCGTGCCGATGAACATGCCGACAAAGGTCGCGGCGATCAGGCTGGCAAAGCCGTGCACGTCGAAAAACCCGCGGGTCGTCGGCACCATGATCCCGGTCTTGTAGAGGCCGGGGGCGATGTAGGCGATCAGCCCGTTGTCGAAGACCTCAAAAAATGCGCCGAGCGCCAACAGCACGATAAAGCCGAGCATGTAGCGGCTGGTGGGCAGCCGGTCCATACGCGCCGCGATCGTTGTCGCCGGGCGGCCGGCGACGGGCAACGCAACATTGTCTGCCACGGCATCTCCTCCTGGTTTTGCAGCATTGTTTCGCGACCGCGACGATGGTGCAAGCCGCGATCGGTGCGGATGCGGCTGTTCAATCGCTGATTATCGGAAAAGCGCTGCGGCAAGCCCGTCCTCATCGCCGCCACATTGCCTCGCCGCTACCCTGCCCTCCCCGATCGCAGCCGACCGCACTTGCGCGACGGCCGAACCACCGGGGCGGCTCGCCGACGGCACCTTTGCGGAAGAAGATTCTGACAAAGCCCGCGACCGGTCGCTTCGTAGCCGAGCCGGCGATATATTGCGGTGTTTGTGCTGATCGTCGCGGCGCCACGCCGGTCATCCACTGGTCACCGACCGGTCACCGACCGGTCACCGAAATGTGAGATGCGCCGTGCTCCAAAGGTTCCCAACTTTCAACCAGCGCCGCGATGGCGCTGTTTCAGGGGAGGCAACCGGTTATGCAGTGGAGATCGCTTGTTGCGGGCGTGTCCGCCAGCCTTTGGTGCGTTGCGGCACTGGCCCAGTCCCCGCCCGCTGCTGCGCCAGCGCATATTCGCGGCACGGTGGAGAAGCTGCAGGACCACGTCTTGACGATCAAGTCGCGCGGCGGCGCTACGGTAGCGGTGACACTGGCAGCCAATTTCACGGTGGTCGCGGTGGTCCCGAAGACACTTGCCGACATCAAGCCTGGCGATTTTGTCGCCTCGACCTCGGTGCACGGTCCCAACGGCACGCTCGACGCGATCGAGCTGCACATTCTGCCGCAGAATCTGCGTGGCAAGATCTCCGGTCAGTTTCCATGGGACCTCGCTCCCGGCAGCCTGATGACCAACGCGACCGTGGCCGAGATCACTGCCGCGCCGCGCAGCCGGGTCCTGCACGTCACCTACAAGGGCCACGAGGCCGCAATCACCGTGCTGCCGGGGATCCCGATCGTCGGCTATGAGCCGGGCGACCCCGGCCTCTTAAAGCCGGGTGCCGCGGTGTTCCTGACCGCCCGGAAAGCGCCCGATGGCGGCCTCACCGCGGCACGGGTCACGGCCGAAAAGAACGGCGTCAAGCCGCCGATGTGAGGGAGGGGAGCACCGCCGGGGAATTGCGATGGTCCTGCCGTGGAATGACTATGGCGACCGGTTCTCGCCGCTGAAGCTCGCCGTCTTTGTCGCGCTGTTCGCACCGGCGCTGTGGGTCGCGTTCGCCTATGGCTTCGGGCTGCTCGGCGCCCGGCCGCTCAACGAGGCGATCCATCAAATCGGGCTGTGGACGATCCGGCTGATCTTTCTCGCGCTCGCGGTCACTCCGCTGCGCCAGATCCTGCGCTGGCCGCGATTGATCGTCGTGCGGCGGATGATCGGGGTCGCCGCCTTCGCCTATGTGCTGGTTCATTTCTCGCTCTACGTCACCAGCGAAGCGTTTGATCTCGAACGGGTGGCAAGCGAGATCGCGCTGCGCATCTATCTGACGATCGGTTTTGCGGCGCTCCTCGGTCTGGCGGCATTGGCGGCGACCTCGACCGACGGCATGGTGCGCCGCCTCGGCGGCCGGCGCTGGCAGCGGCTGCACCGGCTCGTCTATGCGATCGCGGTGCTCGCGGTCATTCATTACTGCTTTCAGTCGAAGCTCGTGCTGTGGGGGCCGACGATCATGGCCGGGCTCTTGTGCTGGCTGCTCGGCTATCGGCTGCTGCTGTGGCGCTTTGGCCGGCGCGGCCGGCTGGCGCTGCGTTGGGTCGCGGGTCTGAGTGTGCTGGCGGCGATCCTCACCGGTCTCGGTGAGGCCGTCTATTTCGATCTCGCCTTTCACGCCCCTCTGCTGCGGATACTGGCAACAAATTTCTCGCTGGTGACCGGGTTGCGGCCGGCGCCGATCGTGCTGGCGATCGGGCTTGGCGTCACCACCGTCGGCGCGCTCAGGACATTCGCTGCGAGCAGCGCCGACCATCCCCCGCCCGGTGCTGCGAGCCGGACGCGATCCCAATCCCGCAGCGTGGCGCCACCGCAAGCGGCGGCCCCCGGCTGGACCTTGTCGCCGGATTGCCTGACCGCAGGCGCAACGGACGGCGCCGACCGGACTGGCGGTCGCTGAGCGGTCAGCTTGGGAGCCTCGGCAAGCCGCTGGAGCGTGCGCACCGGCTGCTGATATCGTGCCCGACCACGTGACCGGCATCCGCAGCAGGAGAGACAAGATGGCATCCAACGGCAAGGTGGCGCTGGTAACCGGCGGGGGCAGCGGCATCGGCAAGGCCTCGGCCCTGGCGCTGGCCAGCGAGGGGTTCGCGGTCGTCGTCGCCGGGCGCCGGCCCGAGCCGCTGCAGCAAGTTGTCGGCGAGGTCGAGGGCATGCAGGGCAAAGCACTCGGCGTGCCGACCGATGTCGGCAACCCCGAATCGGTGCGGGCGCTCTTTGCCAAGATCAAGGACACTTACGGCCGGCTCGACGTGCTGTTCAACAACGCCGGTTTCGGCGCCGCCGCGCCGATCGAAGAGCTGGCGTTCGAGCGCTGGCAGGCGGTGGTCAGCTCGATATTGACCGGCTCCTTTCTGTGCACCCAGGAAGCCTTCAAGATCATGAAGGACCAGACGCCGATGGGCGGCCGCATCATCAACAACGGCTCGATCTCGGCGCATGTGCCGCGGCCCAACTCGGTCGCCTATACCTCGTGCAAGCACGCGATCACCGGGCTGACCAAATCAGCCTCGCTCGACGGCCGCAAATACGACATCTCGTGCGGCCAGATCGACATCGGCAACGCGCTGACCGAGATGACCCAGCGCATGACCCGCGGTGTGCCGCAAGCGAATGGCGAGGTCATGGTCGAGCCGACGATGAATGTCGAGAACGTCGCCCGCGCGGTTGTGTTTATGTCAACGGTGACCGCCGAGGCCAATGTCCAGTTCCTGACCGTGATGGCGACCAAGATGCCGTTTGTCGGCCGCGGCTGAACTCGGATCGCGGCGTGCCGGACAGGTGACGAGCGCGCCCGCAGCGCCGCGGTGCGCTCGCCCGGAGTGCACCCTACCGGCGAGCGCGGCGGCACGCGTCTGACGAGCGAGGGAGGCGAGCATGCTGTCGCAAGCGCGCATAGAAGAACGGCTGGCGCGCCAGGCGTTAGCACTCGTTCTCGCCGGCGGCCGCGGCAGCCGGCTGAAGCAGCTGACCGACCGGCGCGCCAAGCCCGCGGTGTTTTTCGGCGGCAAGTTTCGCATTATCGACTTCACCCTCTCGAACTGCCTCAATTCGGGGGTGCGCCGGATCGCCGTTCTGACCCAATACAAGGCGCACAGCCTGTTGCGCCATCTGCAGATGGGGTGGTCGTTTCTGCGCCCCGAGATGGGCGAGTTTCTCGACCTCCTACCGGCGCAGCAGCGGCTCGACGAGGCGACCTGGTATCGCGGCACCGCCGATGCCGTCTACCAGAACTTCGACATCTTCCGCGCCGCCGGACCGCGCTACTTCGTCGTGCTGGCTGGCGACCATGTCTACAAGATGGATTATTCGAACATGCTGGCCGACCACGTCGCCAAGGGTGCGGACTGCACCGTCGCCTGCGTCGAGGTGCCGTTGGCGCAGGCGTCGGGTTTTGGCGTGATGGCCGTCGACGCTTCGATGCGGATCGTCGATTTCCACGAGAAGCCGGCGGCTCCACCGGCGATGCCCGGCAGGCCGGACCGGGCGCTGGCCAGCATGGGTGTTTATGTGTTTACCGCCGAGTTTCTCTATGCCGAGCTCGAGCGCGACCACCACGACCCCGGATCGAACCACGATTTCGGCAGGGACATCATCCCGCGGCTGGTCGCGGAGGGGCGGGCGGTCGCTCATTCGTTCGAGGCGAGTTGTGTGAAGACCACCCCCCAGGCCGAGGCTTACTGGCGCGACGTCGGCACGATCGACGGCTATTGGGCGGCCAATCTCGATCTGGTCATGCCCGTCCCCTCGCTCGACATCTACGATCCGAATTGGCCGATCTGGACCTATCAGCAGCAATTGCCGCCGGCCAAATTCGTGTTCGACGACGAGGACCGGCGCGGCATGGCGGTCGATTCGATGGTTTCGGGTGGCTGCATCGTGTCCGGCGGCACGGTGCGGCGCTCGCTGATGTTCTCGAGCTGCCGGGTCAATTCCTATGCCCGGACCTGCGAGGCAGTGCTGCTGCCCGAGGTCGAGATCGGCCGCCGGGCGCGGTTGAACAAGGTCGTCATCGACCGCGGCTGCCGGATCCCGGAGGGGCTCGTCGTGGGCGAGGATCCCGAGCGCGACGCGACCCGCTTTTATCGCAGCGACGGCGGCGTGACGCTGGTCACCGCCGAGATGGTGGCGGCGCTCGGCATCGACGATCGCGACGGGCGCTGAGCCGCCACCTTCTTCGCGCCGCTGCCTTTGTCGTTTTGCTGTCTTTGCCGCGCTGGCGGGCGGACCGATCTATAGATGGAGGTGTCGCTTGCACATCGCGCGCACGATCGCCGAGTTGCGGGGCATGCTGGCACCGTGGCGGAGCACCGGCGAGCACATCGGGCTGGTGCCGACGATGGGCGCCTTGCATGCCGGGCACATGGCGCTGGTGGGTGCGGCCAAAACGCAATGCGAGCGGGTCGTCGCGACGATCTTTGTCAATCCCAGACAGTTTGCACCGGCCGAAGATCTGGGCGCCTATCCGCGACCCGAGGCGGCCGATCTCGCAATGCTGCGCGCGGCAGATGTCGATCTCGCCTTCGTCCCCGGCGCCGAGGAGATCTATCCGCCGGGCTTTGCGACACTGGTGCGGGTGGCAGGGCTCAGCGAAGGCTTGTGCGGCGCGCATCGCGCCGGGCATTTTGACGGAGTCGCCACCGTCGTCGCCAAGCTGCTGATCCAATCGCTGCCCGATCGCGCCTATTTCGGCGAGAAGGATTATCAGCAGCTGATGGTGATCCGCCGGCTCGCCCGCGATCTCGATCTGCCGGTCGCGATCGAAGGGGTGCCGACCGTGCGCGAAGCCGACGGGCTGGCGCTGTCGTCGCGCAACGCCTATCTGACGCCGGCCGAGCGGCGCGTCGCCCCCGAGCTGGTGCGGGTGTTGCGACGTGTCGCCACCGCGCTCGCCGCCGCACCGGATGCGGTTGGGCCCGAGACCGAACGGGGACGAGCCTTGCTGGCGCAGGCCGGGTTTGATGTCGAATATCTCGAAATCCGCGATGCTGCGAGCCTCGCGCCGGTCACCGCGGTCGTCAGCGCGCCAGCGCGGGTCTTTGCTGCGGCGAGGCTCGGGCGGACCCGGCTGATCGACAATGTCGCGATCGGCTAGCCCGCCCCAATCCTCACTTCGCCGCGCCGACCTCGGCGCGGAAATCCCGGACCACCTCTTCGCGGGTGCGGGTCTGCCAGCGGCGCCGGCGGCTGATCGGCTCGTTCTCGATCTCCGGAACGACCTTGCAGGCAACAAACACCGGGCCCGGCGCCGCCATGATGCCGGGCAGCTCACGCTCGAAATCGCCGATCTCGGTAAAGGCGAAAGTGCGCGGGTAGCCGCAACCGCGGGCAACGACGTCGTAAGCCATCTTGTCGGCGTTCGGCACCGGCTGGCCGCCGGTGGTTGCATAAACGCCGTTGTCGATCAGAAAATGGTAGAGATTCGCCGGCGCCTGCTCGGCGACGGTCGCCAGCATGCCGAGGCTCATCAGGATGTCGCCCTCGGAATCGAACAGCATGACCTTCTTGTTCGGCTGCGCGAGCGCCAGCCCGAGCCCGAGCCCGGCGTGCCCGCCCATCGCCGGGTCGCCGACTTCGACATCGAGCCGGTGATTGTTGCTGAGATTGATCCAGTAGCGGCCGCTGCGGCCGGGAACAAGGATCGCGTCGCCGCGGTAATGGGCGACCGCCTTCATCATATCGACTGTGTGCATCATGGCGGGTCGCCTCTACCGGTTGAAGCCGTGATATTCGTCACCGACCAGGATCACCACCGGCCGCTGCGTGCGTTCCGCCTCCTCGAACGCGACCGAGATGCGCGACGAATCGACGTCACTTTCGACCAGATAGTAGTTGAGGCCGAACGCCATCAGAAAACGCTCGGTATAGGTCGCGACGGTGTCGGTGGTGACGCCGTGCCGGGTCCAGCCGCGATAGCCGACCATTAGCACGATCGGCACGTTGAGGCTCATCAGCCAGCCGCGGATCGAATCCCCGGCTTCGAGCATCCCGGTATTCTGGATCAGGACCACGGGCTTCGCTCCGCCGAGCCACAGCCCAGCGGCGATCGAGCAGGCATTTCCCTCGCGGCCGACGCCGACAAGATGGATCGTCGGATCCGCCTTCATCAAGAGGTAGAGCCAGTTGGTTTCACTGTCCGGCAGGTACACGACATGGGTTACTCCGTGCTTCTTCATTTGGGCAAGCACCGTCTCCGGGCTCAAGGCTGCTGCCGCCTCGCTCATCGCTCGTCTCCGCTCCGCAAAATCGCGCTACGATGAAATCGCGCTACGATAACGTGTCGGGTGTGCCAAGCGAAACATTCTCGCCGCAGCGCAGCCCGGCGCCGCGCGATGACCGCGCGACCCGCCGCGGAGGACCACCATGCCGACCCGTCGGGAGCTGTTGATGTCAGCGCTGGCCGCGGCAGCGGTCGGGCCGGGAACGGCGCTCGCGAGGGCAACAACCGCGCCGCCGCCGACCGTGCTGCGGCTGGTCACACGAGTGATCGAGGTCAACGGCAAACCCGCCTCGGTCTATGCGATCCGCCAGCCGGACGGCATATCGGGCCTCACCACCCATGTCGGCGACCCTTTCCGGGTGCGGGTCGAGAACCGCATCGACAAGCCAAGCCTCGTCCACTGGCACGGCCTCGCCCCGCCGTGGCAACAGGATGGCGTGCCCGGCATCTCGGGGCCGCCGATCGCACCCGGCGGCACCGCCGATTATGATTTTCCCTTGGCCTATGGCGGCACCTTCTGGATGCACTCGCATCAGGGCTTTCAGGAGCAGCTCCTGATGAGCGCACCGCTGATCATCCGCGATCAGCGCGACCGGCCGGGCCGGCAGGAAATCGTGCTGATGCTCGAAGATTTCAGCTTCACCCCGCCGGCGGAAATCTTCGCCAATCTCAAAAAGGGCAGGAGCATGCCCGGGATGGCGGCGGGCGCCGGGCCGATGCCGGTCGGCATGAAGAGGGTCGGGGCAACGGGAGTGGCCGGCATGGGAATGAAAGGCATGGGCCAATCAAACGCCGCGCGCGAGCCGGGCGCCGCGATTGCGCCCGATCTCAACGATGTGACTTATGATGCGTTTCTCGCCAATGGCCGCACCTTGGCCGACCCCGAAATCGTCGCGGTCGAGCCCGGCCGTGAAGTTCTGCTGCGGGTGATCAACGCCTCGTCGATGTCGAGCTACCACTTCGATCTGGGCCGGCTCGATGGCCGGCTGATTGCGGTGGACGGCACGCTGGTGCAGCCGCTCACCGGCCGGCGCTTTCCGATCGCCGTGGCGCAACGGCTCGACATCGTGCTGACGGTTCCGCGCGAGATCTCGGCCTATCCGCTGCTGGCCACCGTCGAGGGCGAGCGCAGCCGCACCGGCATCGTGCTCGCCGCCGGCAAGCCGCCGATCCCCCGCATTTCCCGAGACGCCGCCGCGCTCGCCCCGGCGATCACGATGGCGCTCGAAACCCGGCTGCGCGCAGTGCAGCCGCTCGCCCCGCGCCGGCCCGATCGCGTCCACAACATCGACCTGACCGGGGAGATGTCGAAATACATCTGGTCGATCAACGGGGTCGTGTGGAACCCGGAGGTCCCGCCCCTGCCGATCGCCAAGGGCGAGCGGGTCGCGCTCGTGATGACCAACTCGACCGGCATGCCGCATCCGATGCATCTGCACGGCCACCGCTTTCAGGTGGTCGAGATCGGCGGGCTGCGGTTTCCAGGGGCGGTGCGCGATACCGTGCGGGTACCGCCGCGCGGGCGCGTCGTCATCGAGTTCGACGCCGACAATCCCGGCTGGTGGGCGTTCCACTGCCACATGCTGTACCACATGGCGGCCGGAATGTTCACGACCCTGCGCTATGTTTGAGCCGGGCGGGGTTTGAACCGGGCGGGGTTTGAACCGGGCGGGGTTTGAGCCGGCGGGGTGTGGGCCGGGCCGCATTGCGATGGCATGTTCGCCTTTCGCCAATCGGCGCATCTGATGAGGCCGCGCCGCGGCGCGCCAAAAGGTTCTCAAAAGGCTCGGCCGACGACCGGCAGCCTGACGCGCGCGACAAAGATCGCCGCGAGGCTGAACCACAGTGCCGCGATCGCAAAGGCCAGCGCATAGGCGAGCCGCGCCGAAACGGCGAGCCTGGCGCCGGTGATGATCCAGCCGGTCAAGGCCGGCCCGAGGATTTGCGGCAGCACCAGCGCCACGTGCCAGATGCCCATGTCCTTGCCCGACGTCTTGCTTGTCGGCAATACCCGCAGCGCCAGCGCCCAGTCGACCGCCTGATAGGCGCCCCAACCCGCAAAATAGACGAGAAATACCGGGGCGGTCAGATAGAGACGAGGGTGAAACGCGATCAGCACGTAGGCGATCGCGGCCGCCGCCATCATCCAGCTGGTTATCCTGACGATGCTGACGATGCCCCGGCGCTCAGCCAACCGGGCGGCGACGAGGCTCGCCGGAATGCCCAACAATGCGCCAAAGCCGAGCAGCATCGGCAGCACCTTGCCCGGCTCGGCCACCCCGATGACATCGTGCAGATAGAACAACAGAAAGGTCAGCACCGACCACACGCCGAGATTGGCGAACAGCCGGGTCACCAGCACGCGGTAGAAATCGCGATGCTCGCCTGGGTTGAGCCAGAACGAGCGCAAAAACGGCTCCAATTCGAACCGCCGATCGATCCCGGCTGCAGGCGGCTCGGCGACGCCCTTTAGGGTCAGCCAGAGGCAGGCGAGATTGACCGCGATCAGCGCCGCGATCGAACCCGCCGGGCGGCCGTGAACATAGAGCACGACCGCGATCGCATTGCCGGTAAAGGTGCCGAGAATGCTCATGATGTTCATCCAGGCGCTGGCCCGCGCCTGGTCGCCCGTGGGCACGACATCGGGGATCAGCCCGGCATAGGGGCCGCACGCCCAGTTCCACCAGAATTGCAGGTTCACGATCGCGAGCGTGTACCAGAGGATATTGCTGCCCGGGCCAAACGGCACCAGCAATGCCAGCCCGACGCAGGTGCCGATCATGCCGCTGATCAGAAACGGCCGCCGCCGGCCCTTGGCGCCGCGGGCGCGGTCGGACAATGCGCCGGCGAGGGGTGCGATGACCAATGCCATGACCGCGCCGATCGCCAGGATGGTGCCGCTGATCCCCTCCTTCGCCACCGCGTCGGGGCCGAGCATCGCCGCCACCTGATCCGGCACGATGACCGGCACGACGGTCAGCCAGTTGGCGAACAATGCGAACCACAAGAGCGACACCGCGATCTGGCCGGACAGCGGCAGCCTGCCGGTTTCGACGACCGGTGGCGGCGATGCTCCGGCGGCGATCCCGGTTCCGTTGGTCATGCTGATCCTCCCGGCGCGCCCAGCTTCCCGGCGCAGTCGGACGACAGCATGCCCAATTCCCGGTCGCTCGTGAAACCTGCTGGCGCAACGCGGTCGAGTCGGGGCAAGCTCGCCTGCAATCGGCAGCGGAGCAAATCATGAAGGCGGTCGTGTGCGAGGCGTTTGGCGGCCCCGAAGTGCTGGCATTGCGCGATGTGCCCGATCCGCCGCCGCCCGCCGCCGGCGAGGTGCAGGTGCGCATCCGGTCGCGCGGCGTGCAATATGTCGATGTGCTGATGCTGGCCGGGAAATATCAGTTCCGGCCGGAGCCGCCGTTCATCCCGGGCAATGAGGCAGCGGGCGAAATCGTCGCGGTCGGGCCCGGTGTCACCCGGTTCAAGATCGGCGACATGGTCATGAGCCGCCACCGTCTCGGCGCCTTCGCCGAATTGGGCAACGCCGCTGCCGAGAATTGCGATCTGGTGCCGGCCGGGTTCGGTGTGGACGAGGCCGCGGTGTTCCGCTCCGCCTATGCCACCGCCTATCATGCGCTCCTGCAGCGCGGCCGGCTGCAAGAAGGCGACCGGGTGCTGATCCATGGGGCGGCGGGCGGCATCGGCCTGCCGGCGATCCAGATCGCCAAGCTGCAGGGTGCGAGCGTGATTGCCACCGCCAGCACCGACGAGAAGCGCCGGGTCTGCCGTGAAGAGGGTGCAGACCACGCGATCCCCTATCAGGGCGGGTTTCGCGATCGGGTGCTGGAGCTGACCCTGGGTCGCGGCGTCGACATCGTCTACGATCCGGTCAACGGCCCGACTTTCGAGGAATCGCTGCGTTGTCTCGCGTGGAGCGGGCGCATCCTGATCCTCGGCTTTCTCGGCGGGCCGCCCGCATCGGCGCGAACCAATTATCTGTTGATTAAAGGGATCGAAGCGATCGGCGTGCGGATCGGCGGGCTCAACGAGAGCCGTCCCGAAATTGCCGCGGCGAACAGCAGAATCCTCCTCGATCTCGCCGCGCAGGGAAAGTTACGGCCGCGGATCTGGCGTCGCTACCCGCTGACGCAGGCTGGCGACGCAATCCAGGCGCTGATCGATCGCGCGGTGATTGGGAAGGCGGTGCTGGCGGGCTGAGTGGCGGCTTTCCGGATCGAAACCATCGCAGCGGCGCGCGGCGTGGTCATAGGAGCAAGGGGTGAGGGCGATGCCCGACGCGGTGAAAAAAGTGGTGCTGGCCTATTCGGGCGGGCTTGATACCTCGGTCATCCTGCGCTGGCTGCAACAGGCCTATCGCTGCGAGGTCGTGACCTTCACCGCCGATCTCGGCCAGGGCGAGGAGCTGGAACCGGCACGCCAAAAGGCCGAATTGCTGGGTGCCACGCAAATCTTTGTTGACGATCTGCGCGAGGAATTCGTCGGCGATTTCGTCTTTCCGATGTTCCGCGCCAACGCCCTTTATGAAGGCGCCTATCTGCTCGGCACCTCGATCGCCCGCCCGCTGATCGCCAAGCGCCAAATCGATATCGCGCGTTTGGTCGGCGCCGACGCGGTCGCCCACGGCGCCACCGGCAAGGGGAACGACCAGGTGCGTTTCGAGCTCGGCTATTATGCGCTCGCCCCCGATATCAAGGTCATCGCCCCGTGGCGTGAATGGGAGCTTACTTCGCGCACCCGGCTCCTCGACTATGCCGACCAGCACCAGATCCCGATCGCCCGCGACAAGCGCGGCGAAGCACCGTTCTCGATCGATGCCAACCTCTTGCACGTCTCCGCCGAGGGCAAGGCGCTCGAAGACCCATGGGTCGAGCCGGAGGAATTCGTGTTCAGCCGCACTCAATCGCCCGAGGCGGCACCCGACATACCGCAATATGTCGAGATCGAATTCGCGCGCGGCGACGCCGTGGCAATCGACGGTGAGAGGCTGTCGCCGGCGGCGCTATTGACGCGCCTCAACAAGCTCGGCGGAACGCACGGCATCGGCCGGCTCGATCTCGTTGAGAACCGGTTTGTCGGCATGAAGTCACGCGGGGTCTACGAGACACCGGGCGGCACAATCCTGTTGGCCGCGCATCGCGGCATCGAAAGCATCACTCTCGACCGGAGTGCCGCGCATCTGAAGGACGAGCTGATGCCGCGCTATGCCGAGCTCATTTACAACGGCTTCTGGTTCTCCCCCGAGCGGCAGATGCTGCAGGCCCTGATCGACCAGAGCCAGGAAAATGTCGAGGGTACCGTGCGACTCAAGCTCTACAAGGGCTCGGCTCGCGTTGTCGGCCGCAAATCGCCGCGGAGCCTCTACAGCCAGGCCCATGTCACGTTCGAGGAAGACGCGGTCTACGACCAGCGCGACGCCGAAGGCTTTATCAAGCTGAACGCATTGCGTCTCCGCCTCGCCGCCCGCCGCGATAACTAAGGGATAGGATGGCCGCGGGACTTTCACCAGCGATTCGGTGCCGGGACCGATCCCGTTCTCGTTGTCAACCTGTTGGAGACGAGAGTTCCGATCCCCGCTCCTCAGAGATCACCCGATCTTTTGCCAGCTCACGTTATAGGCACAGGCCCCGACCACTTGGCCTTTCAGCACGTGGGCTCGGGCGTCGATCTGCCCGTCGAAATCCTCATCGACCGGCTCCGGCTTGATCTGCCCGGCTACCCCCGCACCATAGCCGCTGCGCATGTTTAATTGACCTTGCGGCGTCACGTATCCGGCGAATGTGGTGCCGAGCGCTTGGAACTGTGCAAATCCGTTCGTAATGGTCAGCGTCGGCGGCCGGTCATAATTCTGGCACTTCAGCGTAGCAGTTCCGCCAGTCGTGGCCAGGGTGTTCCCTTTACTGTTGTTTCCTATCGCAATCCCGGTATATGTCCCATCGAAGGTGGTCGTTGTATTGCTGGCTGATCCTCCGACACGGGTTACGCCAGGAGTTGCCCCGACCCACGCATCGGAATAGGCGCATGCCGATAACGCCAGAAGAGAAAGGCCGATCACAGCAGATTGCTTCATCCGATCCTCCTTTTCGAAATCTAAAGCCTACGCTGAGCCCCAGCGGCGCAACAGCTCGATCCCGGCTCATCTATTCCGACAATTTCACGTGGCCCATGCCCATCCGCGCAGCATGCCGCCGGTGTTCGGCTGCGGGCGGGGACCGCCGGTCGCTGCCCTGAAGCGCGGGCGGCGTCTTCCAACCGGGATCGACACCGGTCATGTCGGGCAGCAGATGCGCGACGCCCTTGTGGCAATCGATGCAAGTTTTCTCGCCGGTCAGCAGGTAACGGCGGTGGATTTCCGCCGCCCGCGGGGTCTGTTTGGTAAAGTCCATCGCGATTGCGGAATGGCAGTTGCGGCATTCGAGCGAGTCGTTCGCTTTCAATCGCGCCCATTCGTGTTCGGCCAACTCGAGGCGGTGCGCCAGGAATTTGGGCCGGGTCGATATCGTGCCAAAGATCTTGCTCCATACCTCCTTCGACGCCTGCATCTTGCGGGCGATCTTGTCGGTCCAATTGTGCGGCACGTGGCAGTCGGGACAAGTCGCACGGACCCCCGACCGGTTCGTGAAATGTACCGTCTGCGTCAACTCTTGATAGACATTGTCGTGCATTTCATGACAGGAGACGCAAAATTTTTCGGTGTTGGTCGCTTCGAGCGCGGTGTTGAACCCGCCCCAGAAAATCACGCCACAGACAAAACCGCCCAAAGTCAGAAAACCGAGGCTGAGATGGGTGCTCGGTCGGCTGATAATGCGCCAAAATCGGATCACCAGAGGCCCCAAGCGCAGAAAAAGTCCCTTTACCCCTCCCGGCATAATGGCGCCCCGCTATTGCGTCCGGCCGGCGTCGTTAGGGTATTGATATCGGGTCGGCACCAGCACACGGGCGTCCGTCTGCTGCACGTGACAGGCGGTGCAGAAATAGCGCCGTGGTGCGACGTCCAGCAGCAACTCGCCGTCGCGATCGGTAAAATGGGTCAGGCTGATCATCGGGGCACCCGAACCCTCGGTGAATTGCCGCTGATGGCACGACAGGCAGCGATTGGTACTCAAGGTCAGCTGGTAACCGTCGATCGAGTGCGGGATGACCGGCGGCTGCTCGGGAAAGCTGCGCATGCGCCTCACATCGTCGGTCACCGGGCGGCTTAGGGGTGGCGCGCTCACATCGCTCATCGGCGCGGCGGCGCCGGTCAGGCGCGGGACAATCGTGATTGTTCCGCTATCTTGCGCCGCCGCGCCGGCCGCGAACGCGAGGATAAGCGCGGCCGCCAAACCGACCGAGCGGCTTCCCGACCTCAGGCGGCGACGATTTTGACGGCGCATTTCTTGAAATCCGTCTGCTTGGAGATCGGATCGGTCGCGTCAAGCGTGGTCTTGTTGATCAATTGGCTGGCGTCGAACCACGGGACGAACACGACACCCGTCGGCATGCGGTTGCGGCCGCGCGTCTCGACCCGGGTGCGCATCTCGCCGCGCCGCGAGACCACCCTGATCTCGGCCCCCTGGTTGAGGCGGCGCTTGCGCGCATCCTCCGGGTGCATAAAGCAGCATGCCCCGGGAAACGCCTTGTAGAGCTCCGGCACGCGCATCGTCATCGACCCGGAATGCCAATGCTCGAGCACCCGCCCGGTCACCAGCCAGAGGTCGTATTCCTGGTCGGGTGCTTCGGCCGGCGGCTCATAGGGGACCGCAACGATTTTCGCCCGGCCGTCGGGGTTGCCGTAAAACTCGACGCCCCTCCCCGGCTTGACGTAAGGATCGAGGCCTTCGCGATAGCGCCAACGCGTCTCCTTGCCGTTGACCACCGGCCAGCGCAGGCCACGATTTTGGTGATAGGTATCGAACGGCGCCAGATCATGGCCGTGACCGCGGCCAAAGCCGGCGTACTCTTCGAACAGCCCCTTTTGCACATAAAAGCCGAAATATTTGGCTTCCACGTTGTCATGGGCCGGATTGATCTCGCTCGCCGCGAAGCGATCGACATTGCCGTTTTTGAACAGGGTCTCGAACAGCGTCTTGCCGCGATAGTCGGGATTAGCACCAAGGATTTCCGCCGGCCAAACCTCGTCGGTCGTGAAGCGTTTCGAGAACTCCATGATCTGCCAGAGATCGGAGCGCGCCTCGCCGGGCGCCTTGACGAGCTGATGCCAGAAATGCGTGCGCCGCTCGGCGTTGCCGTAGCCGCCCTCCTTCTCGACCCACATCGCCGCCGGCAAAATCAAATCCGCGGCCATCGCCGTCACCGTCGGATAGGCGTCCGAGACGACGATGAAATTTTTTGGGTTGCGATAGCCCGGATAGGTCTCGTGGGTGATGTTGGGTGCAGCCTGCAGATTGTTGTTGACCTGAATCCAATAGAAATTGAGCTTGCCGTCCTTGAGCATGCGGTCCTGCTCGACCGCGTGATAGCCGGGCTTCTCCGGAATGACGCCGTGCGGCACACGCCAGATCTCCTCGGCGCGCTGTCGATGCTGCGGGTTGGTGACAACCATGTCAGCCGGCAGCCGGTGGGCGAAAGTGCCGACCTCGCGTGCGGTGCCGCAGGCCGAAGGCTGCCCGGTCAGCGAAAACGGACTGTTCCCGGGCTCCGCGATCTTTCCGGTCAACAGATGCAGATTGTAGACGAGGTGGTTTGCCCACACGCCCCGGACGTGCTGGTTGAAGCCCATCGTCCAGAACGAAACGACCTTGCGCTTCGGGTCGGCATAAAGCTCGGCGAGGTCGTGCAAAAAGCCCTTATCGACCCCGCTCAACGCCGCAACCCTGTCAAGAGTGTAGTCTTTGACAAAGGCGGCATAGGCCGCGAAATCGATCGGCGACATGGCGCCGGCATCCGCCGCTTTTTTCGCCGCGATCTCGCGCGGGTCGTCCGCCCGCAAGCCATAGCCGATCTCGGTCGCGCCGCGGAAAAAGCTCGTGTGCTTATCGACAAAGTCTCGGTTCACCCGGCCGGTCGTAATGATGTGGTTAGCGATGTAGTTCAGGATCGCGAGATCGGTGCCGGGCTTAAAAACGATGGGGATATCGGCGAGATCGCCGCTGCGGTTGATGAAGGTAGACAGCACCGCGACCTTGACATGCGGGTGCCCGAGGCGACGGCTGGCGACGCGTGTCCACAGGATCGGATGCATCTCGGCCATGTTCGAGCCCCACAGCACGAAGGCATCCGTCGCCTCGATATCGTCATAGCAGCCCATGGGTTCGTCCATGCCGAAGGTGCGCATAAACGCGTAGGCTGCCGAGGCCATGCAGTGGCGCGCGTTAGGGTCGAGATTGTTCGACCGGAACCCGGCGCGCATCAGCTTGGTGGCGGCATAGCCCTCCCAGATCGTCCACTGGCCGGAGCCGAACATGCCGAGCGCGGTCGGCCCCTTGTCGCGCAGCACTTGCTTTGCTTTCGCCGCCATGACATCGAAAGCTTCGTCCCAGGAAACCGGCGTAAACTCGCCATCCTTGGCGTAGGCGCCGTTCTTTTTGCGCAGCAACGGCCGGGTCAGGCGGTCGCCGCCATACATGATCTTCGACAGGAAATAGCCTTTAACGCAGTTGAGGCCGCGGTTGACCTCGGCCGCCATATCTCCCTGAGTGGCGACGACGCGGCCGTCCTTGACGCCGACCATCACGCCGCAGCCGGTGCCGCAGAACCGGCACGGCGCCTTGGACCATTTGATCTGCAGCGCATCGATGCCGCCGGGGATCGGCTGCGCGCCCGCCGGGATGCTGATATTGGCGGCAAGGGCGGCAACGCTCGCCGCCTGCGCCTTCAACAGCTCGCGACGAGACAACATCATGGCCCGGCTCCGCGTTCATCGAGAGTGTCGATCTGCTCGAAAACAAGGTTTGCGGAGACGACCCCGTCGAAGAGCGCAATGGCGGCGACCCGCCCGCCGATCTCGCCGCTGTCGTGGCCTTCGAGCACAATCACGATCTTGCCGTTTTCGACGTAGTGGACTTCGGTGTCGGGCAACCCTGCGAGGTGGCGCGCGATCTCGTCGCAATACGCCGGCAACGCCGTGACCACTGCGCTCGAAATATGGCGGGTCGACGCCGGCGAATGAGCAGACATGGGCCGATCCTCAATGCGGTGGGCCGGGCGGCCCGAGAATGATTTGCGATATCCAGACGATGAACCCGTAGCCGCCGACCATCCCCACCGAGAGCACCGGCCAGATCAAAACCGCCAGCACAATAAACGCGAAGATTTCCGCCCGCCGAGTGTTGCGTGGCGGCGTGTCCCGGACCGGAGTCCCGAGATGATTGATCACCGGCGAGCCTTGATAACCAGCCGTCGGTTTAGAGCCAGTGCCGCAGAAGCCCCGCCGACGATAGCTTTCCCGTGCCCCGGCTGTCGAGCCGTTTGATCGCCCGCAATTGTTGACATGATAGCAAAGTGCGGCAAATGTGACAAAAATGTGTGAAAGAATGGATCAGCGATGGATGACGATCGGTTGGACGACACCCAGTGGGTGAGGGTGGCTGGGGGACTAGGATTCGAACCTAGACTGGCGGAGTCAGAGTCCGCTGTCCTACCGTTAGACGATCCCCCATCGGTGGTGGCGGCGACCAATCTCGAGGCGCGTGTTGACTGATAGCACAGCCGCGAACTGGTGGGTAGGGGTGGCGCTGCGGCGCGGGCACCCCAAAACGGTGCGAAACGGTCCTGCCCGTCGCCATGACGTCTGTGGGGTTTTGCATCCGGCCCCGGCTACGCTACGATCCTCGGCGGATTTTACCCGACGCGCTTGACCCGGCGCGTTTGACAAGGCGCCTTTAATAAGGATGGATCGCCGGCCGTGCACAAGCCGCTCAGCAGCGCGGGACCGGCCGGGGGCGGCAGCCTCGCCCCTGTGCCGGGCAGCCTTGCGCCGGTCGCGGCGATCCGCCCGGGGGCGTCTGAAATCGATGACCGCAACCCGAGGTTGCCGCATCTTCCGGGGCGAGCCCCTGCCCCGATTGCGGCCCTCGATCTTGGGACCAACAATTGTCGGCTGCTGGTGGCGCGCCCCGCTGGCGGCGGGTTCCGCGTCATCGATGCGTTTTCGCGGATCGTGCGCCTCGGCGAGGGTGTGGCGGCGAGCGGCGCGTTATCCGAGCAGGCGATCGCGCGAACTCTGGACGCCCTCAAAGTCTGCGCCGACAAGATTGCCTTCCGCCGTATCGGCAGCGGCCGCTACGTGGCCACCGAGGCCTGTCGGCGGGCGGAGAATTGCGAAGCGTTCCTGTCCCGGGTGCGCGCCGAGATCGGCCTCGAGATCGAGATTATCTCGACCGCCGAGGAGGCGCGGCTTGTCGTTTCCGGCTGTGCGCCGCTGCTCAGTCCGCATATTCCCTATGCGATCGTGTTTGACATCGGCGGCGGCTCGACCGAGATCGTCTGGCTGCGGCTGGTCGGCGGTCGCGAGCGGCGCTGGTGGCGGCCGCAGATCCTCGGCTCGGTGTCGCTGCCACTCGGGGTCGTTACGCTCACCGATCGCTTTGGCGGCGAGGTCTCGCCCGCCGCCTATCGCACGATGGTGGCCGAGACGGTGGAAGCGCTCGCGCCGTTTGAGCGCATCCATCGCATCGGCCGGCTGATCCGGACGCGGCGCGTGCAGATGCTCGGCAGCTCGGGAACGGTGACGACGCTCGCCGGCATTCATCTGGCGCTGCCGCGCTACATCCGCGCGCTGGTCGATGGCAGCAGCCTGACCTTTGAGCAGATCACCGCGGTATCGCGGTATCTCGCCGGTCTCGACCTCGCCGGCCGGGCCGCCAGCCCTTGCGTTGGACGCGAGCGCGCCGATCTGGTGCTGAGCGGCTGCGCGATACTCGATGCGATCTGTGAAACCTGGCCGGTCGGCCGGCTGCGCGTCGCCGATCGTGGCGTGCGCGAGGGCATCCTGTTCGACCTGGTCGGGAGCTGACGTGCCCCGCGGCAACGACGGTTCGGGCGAGCGGCCGGCGGCAGTGCGCGTCCGCAGCACGCGGTGGCGCCGGCCGTCCTCGACCCAATGGCTGCGGCGGCAGCTCAACGATCCCTACGTGTCCGCGGCGCGCCGCCAAGGCTACCGCTCACGCGCCGCCTTCAAGCTTATCGAGCTCGATCAGCGCTGCCATCTGCTGGTTCCGCGATCGCGCATTGTCGATCTGGGCTGTGCGCCAGGCGGCTGGACCCAGGTCGCGATCGAACGCGTCGGCCGTCAAGGTCGGGTCGTTGGTGTCGATCTCACCGAGACGGCACCCATCGCCGGCGCCACGCTGTTGCGCGCCGATCTGCGCGAGCCCCACGCGGCCGCGACGATCCGCGCCGCGCTCGGCGGCGGTGCCGATCTCGTGTTGAGCGACATGGCGCCCGCGGCGACCGGTCACGCCGCAACCGATCATCTGCGCATTGTGGCGCTCGCCGAGGCCGCCTGGTCGATCGCCGCGGACCTCCTCGAGCCCGGAGGCCGTTTTGTCGCGAAGGTGTACCAGGGTGGTGCCGCGGGCCCGCTGCTGGCCCAGCTGAAACAATCCTTTGCCGAGCTTCGCCACGTCAAGCCGCCGGCGAGCCGCGCCGAATCGGCAGAGACCTATGTCGTCGCAAAAGGGTTCCGCGGGTGCGCATAACCGTCGCACTGCCCCCATATCTGTGCCGATGGTTTCGACTGCGCGACGCTCCTCTATAATGCAGCGTCATCGCTTCAGAGGTTCGGCATGGAAATCCGGCAGGCGTTGACATTCGATGATGTGATGCTGGTCCCGGCGGCGTCCGCGGTATTGCCCGGCGAAACCGATACGCGCACCCGCCTGACCCGCGAGGTCGAGCTCGGCATCCCGCTCGTCTCGGCGGCGATGGACACGGTGACCGAAAGCGCGCTGGCGATCGCGTTGGCCCAGGCCGGCGGCATCGGTGTGATCCACCGCAACATGACGATCGAGCAGCAGGCGGACGAAGTGCGCAAGGTCAAGAAGTTCGAGGCCGGGATGGTGGTCAACCCGGTCACGATTTACCCGGACGAGACCTTGGCCGATGCGCTGCGGCTGATGGCCGATCACCACATTTCGGGGATTCCCGTTGTCGAGCGCGGCGGGTCACGCGGATTGGCAGGGCGGCTCGCCGGCATCCTGACCAACCGCGACGTCCGCTTTGCCAGCGACCCGCGCCAGACCGTCGCCGAGCTGATGACCAAGGACGAGCTGGTGACGGTGCGCGAAAACGTGGATCGCGACGAAGCCAAGCGCCTCTTGCATCAGCACCGCATCGAAAAGCTGGTGGTCGTGGACAAAGCTTATCGCTGCATCGGCCTGATCACGGTCAAGGACATCGAGAAGGCGCAGCGCTTTCCAACCGCATGCAAGGATGGGCAGGGCCGGCTGCGCGCCGCCGCCGCGACCGGCACCGGCCGGGACGGGGTCGAGCGGGCCGAGGCGCTGTTCGCCGCCGGGCTCGACGTCTTGGTGGTGGACACCGCGCACGGCCATTCCCAGCGGGTGATCGCCGCGGTGCGGGAGATCCGGCGCCTGTCGAACTATACCCAGGTCGTGGCCGGCAACGTCGTGACCGCGGAGGGTGCGCGCGCGCTGATCGAAGCCGGTGCCGATGCGGTCAAGGTCGGGGTCGGCCCGGCCTCGATCTGCACCACGCGAATGGTTGCCGGGGTCGGCGTCCCGCAATTCACCGCCATCGTCGACACTGTCGCCGAGTGTCGCAAATTTGGCGTGCCGGTAATCGCCGATGGTGGCATCAAATTTTCCGGCGATCTCGCCAAGGCGATCGCCGCCGGGGCCGACTGCGCAATGCTGGGGTCGTTGTTCGCCGGCACCGACGAGAGCCCGGGTGAAGTGTTTCTCTATCAGGGCCGCAGCTACAAATACTATCGCGGCATGGGCTCGATTGGAGCGATGGCGCGCGGCTCGGCCGACCGCTATTTCCAGCAGGAGGTGACGAACACGCTGAAGCTGGTGCCGGAAGGGGTCGAGGGCCGCGTCCCGCACAAGGGGTCGGCGGGCAACATCGTCCACCAGCTGATTGGTGGCCTGCGTGCGGCGATGGGCTACACCGGCAACAGCACGATCGCCGAGATGCAGAGAAACTGCGCCTTTGTGCAGATCACCGGAGCCGGGTTGCGCGAGAGCCATGTGCACGACATCGCAATGACCCGCGAGGCGCCGAACTACCCGGCCGATCATTGACCGCGGCCGGATGACCCCGGGCGCGCAGGTCGCCGCGGCGATCGACATCCTCGGCGAAGTCGAAACCGGCGGGCGCCCGGCCGACGACGCCGCGGCCGATTATTTCAGAGCGCGGCGCTATATCGGCGCCGGGGACCGGGGGCAGATCGCCGGTCATGTCTACACCGTGCTGCGCCACCGCGCGGCGCTCGACTGGTGGATCGCCCGGCTCGGCAACGGGGCCGTCGTGCCCGCGGCGCGCAGCCGGGTGCTGGCGGCGCTGATGCTGGCGGAGGGTTGGCAGGCGGAGCGGGTCGCCGCCGGCTGCGACGGGGAGCGCTTTCGTCCGGCACCGCTCGACGCCACTGAGCGGCATCTGGTCAAGGCGCTCGTCACCCGCACCTTGCGACATCCGCACATGCCGCGTTCGGTGGCGAACGATCTCCCGGACTGGCTCGAACCACACCTCGAACGCGTGTTTGGCGCCGGCCTCGAACGCGAGATGGCCGCGCTCAATACCGGCGCGCCGGTTGATCTGCGCGTCAATCTGCTGAAAGCCGATCTCGACACGGCGCGCCAGGCGCTCGCCGCCGAGGGGGTGAGGGCCGCACCGCCGCGGTGGTCGCCGATCGGGCTCAGGCTCACCGAACGCGCGCCGCTCTCGGGCCTCGGGGCATTCCGGGACGGCCTGTTCGATGTGCAAGACGAGGGCTCGCAACTTGCAGCACTGCTGGTCGGCGCGCGCCCCGGCATGCGGGTCGCCGATTTCTGCGCCGGGGCCGGCGGCAAGACCCTGGCGCTTGCCGCGGCGATGGCCAATCGCGGCAAGCTCGTCGCCTGCGATGTCTCGGCGCACCGGCTCGAACGCGCCGCCCGCCGGCTGCGCCGCGCCGGGGTCGGCAATGTCGAGCGGCGGCGGCTGACGAGCGAGCGCGATCCCTGGGTCAAGCGCCACGCCGGCGGCTTCGACCGGGTCCTGGTCGACGCGCCGTGCCTCGGCACCGGCACCTGGCGCCGCAATCCCGACGCCAAATGGCGCGCCCGCCCCGAAGATCTCGCCGAGCTTTCTGTCCGCCAGCAGCAGATCCTGCGGAGCGCGGCGCGGCTGGTGCGGCCCGGCGGGCGCCTCGTCTACGTGACCTGCTCGCTGCTGCGCGACGAAAACCAGGACCAGGCCGCAGCTTTTCTCGCCGCCTCGCCCGATTTCGCGCCGTTCCCGGCGGCACGCGCCTGGGCCGAGACGATTGGCGGTGCCTCGCCGGGCGGCGACGACTATCTGTTCCTGACCCCGGCGCGCCATGGCACCGACGGCTTTTTCGTCGCCATCTTTGAGCGCCGGCAGGCAATTCCGCAGGGGCGTCCCGAATGACCGACCGCGTCCTGATTCTGGATTTCGGCAGCCAGGTGACGCAGCTGATCGCGCGGCGGCTGCGCGAGAGCGGCGTCTATTGCGAGATTCATCCTTACAGGCTGACCGATGACAAGCTGCGCGAGTTCGATCCGCGCGCGATCATCCTGTCGGGCGGGCCGGCTTCGGTGACCGCGCACACCGCACCGCGCGCGCCGGCGATCGCATTCCGGCTCGGCGTGCCGGTGCTCGGCATCTGCTACGGCATGCAGACGATGTGCGACGAATTGGGTGGACGCGTCGCGTTGAGTGAGCACCAGGAATTCGGCCGCGCCTTAATCGAGGTTCTTGATGATTGCCTGCTGTTCGACGGGCTGTGGCCAAAGGGCGCGCGGGCACAGGTGTGGATGAGCCATGGCGACAAGGTCGAGGCGTTGCCGGCGGGCTTTCGCGCGGTCGCTGCGAGCGATGCCGCACCCTATGCGGCGATTGCCGATGACGAGCGGCGCTTTTATGGCTTTTTGTTTCATCCCGAGGTCGCACACACGCCACAGGGTGCCGAGCTGTTGCGCAACTTCACCCACAACATCGCCCGCTGCCGCGCCGACTGGACCATGGCCCGTTTTCGCGTCCAGGCGATCGAGCAGATCCGGGAACAGGTCGGCCATGGCCATGTTGTCTGCGGCCTCTCCGGCGGGGTCGATTCGGCAGTGGCCGCCGCCTTGCTGCACGAAGCGATCGGCGACCAGCTGACCTGCATCTTTGTCGATACCGGGCTGTTGCGCGCCGGCGAGGCCGAAGAGGTCGTCGCGCTGTTCCGAGGTCACTACAACATCCCGCTCGTCCACCGCGATGCCGGCGAATTGTTTCTGGCACGACTCGCCGGGGTGGTCGATCCCGAGGACAAGCGCAAGCGGATCGGCGCCACGTTTATCGACGTGTTCGACGAGGAGGCGAAAAAGCTCGGCGATGTCGAATTTCTGGCACAGGGGACGCTTTATCCGGACGTGATCGAGTCGACGAGCGCCGCCGGCGGCCCGTCGGTGACGATCAAGTCACACCACAATGTCGGGGGGTTGCCGGAACGCATGCGGATGAAGCTGGTGGAGCCGTTGCGCGCCCTGTTCAAGGACGAGGTGCGCGAATTGGGCCGCGAGCTTGGGCTCCCTGAACGCCTCGTCGGCCGCCATCCGTTCCCGGGTCCGGGTCTGGCGATCCGCATTCCCGGAGAGGTGAGGCACGACCGGCTCGACATCCTGCGCAAGGCCGACGCGGTGTTTGTCGAGGAGATCCGCAACGCCGGGCTTTATAATGCGATCTGGCAGGCCTTTGCGGTGCTGCTGCCGGTCCGCAGCGTCGGCGTAATGGGCGACGCGCGCACCTATGATTTCACCTGCGCATTGCGTGCGGTGACCTCGATCGACGGCATGACCGCCGACACCTTCGCCTTTTCACACGAGTTCCTGGCGCGCACTGCCACCCGCATCATCAACGAAGTGCGCGGTATCAATCGAGTCGTCTACGACATCACCTCAAAACCACCCGGCACAATCGAGTGGGAATGATTTTGACCCATCCGGGGCTATCCCACAGCGTCCCGTAAACCTCCATAACATACTGATAAATATCATATTCCAGAGACGTTCGAGGACTATCGGCCGGCAGAGATCGCCGCTGACGGTGCGGTTCCCCGTTGCGAAAACGACGTGACCCCCGTTTTTTCATCCAGTCGGAACGAGAGTCTGGGGTTGATTTGAACCTTCCGTTTTGTGGGTGGCAATATGCCGGGGCGCGGAGCCGCAGCGTCCCGGCCGGTCTTTCCGATGAGGGCGCTGGCGTAGCTCCGAGGCGTCATCCAGCGGAGCTTGGAACGCGGCCGCTTTTCATTGCAAATTGGCATTGCTCGCGCCACACCCAAGATCGGTCTCGTCAACCTCCTCTGCAACATGCAGCGCATGGTCTGGATGACGGTCCGGGCCGCATCGATCTGACCCTCGTGAGCCGCTGCCAAAGCGCCCAACCTCCTCGCACCGCTACGGCATCGCCGATCGCCGCAGTCCGTGAGCCGCCCCGGCGGCCAAATACCCCGCTCGATCCGCCCAAAAACACCGTTCTTGGAGGTCTCCGGCTGCTCGACAGCCGTCAAGGAGGCTCTGCCGAGCGAGTGGGCCTGCAGAACTGAAAACCCGGGCTCACAGCGCCCCGCTCGCGCGATCCCCAACTACGATCGCGAGCACGTGCAAACCAAGAGCGATCGTCACGTCAACCCTGCCGGAGCGCCGAAAACAGCCTCATGGTCAGTGATAGCCGATGCCACTGCGGACCTTGCCGCGGAACACCCAGTACGACCAGGCGCTGTAGCCGAGGATGACCGGTAGCAGGAACATTGTGCCGATCAGCAGGAACGCCTGCGTGCTCTCCGCCGATGCTGCCTGCCAGAGCGTGTAGTGGAACGGCACGATCATCGGCCACAGGCTGACGGCGATGCCGATATAGGAGAGCACGAAAAGGCCGATCCCGCCGAGAAACGGCAGCACCTCGGCGGGGCTGGCGAGCAGCCGCCATTCGGCGATCACCAGCAGTGCGGTCAGCACCGGAACGGGCGAGAGGAAGGCGATGTTCGGCCACGAGAACCACCGGGTCGCGATCGAAGCGTCCTTGATCGGCGTCCAAATGCTGACGATGGCGATCGCGATGACCGTGCCGATCAGACAGACCCGTCCGGCTGCGCGCGACCATTCCTGTTGTTCTCCCTCGGTTTTCAGGATCAGCCAGCCGGCGCCCAAGAGGCCGTAGCCGAGCATCAGCGCAATGCCGCACAGCACCGCGAACGGCGTCAGCCAGTCGAAGGAGGAGCCCACAAAGAGGCGCCCCTTGACGTCGAAGCCTTGGATGAAGGACCCCAGGATCGTGCCTTGCGCGAAGGTCGCTACCGCCGAGCCGACACAGAAGCTGCGGTCCCAGAAACGCCTCAGCCGCGCGTGCTTGAAGCGGAACTCGAAGGCGACACCCCGGAACACCAGACCGAGCAGCATGATCAGAACCGGGAAATAGACTGCCGGAATGATGATGGCATAGGCCAGCGGAAAGGCGGCAAGCAGGCCCAGGCCCCCAAGCACCAGCCAGGTCTCGTTGCCGTCCCAGATCGGTGCGATCGAGTTCATCATCAGCAGACGCCACTCGGCATGGGGCGCGCAGCCGTGCAGCATGCCGACACCGAGATCGAAGCCGTCGAACAGCACGTAATAGAAGACGGCCCAGCCGAGAACGAGCGTCCAGGCGGGAACCAGATCAAGGACCAGTGGCGGCATCGCCTCGCTCCCTCAGCCCTGCTGTCCGGGGATATGCGCGAACGGCTCCCGCGGACGGCCGCCTTCGATCGCCCCCGGTGCTTCCTCTTGTGTCGGCACGCCGGCACGCACAAGGCTCGCCATATAGGCGATACCCATCGGGTACATCAGCAGATAGACGATGACATAAAGCAGCAGCGAGGCCAGCACATCCCCCCCGGAGAGCGATGGCGTGACGGAATTCGCAGTGCGCATCAGGCCATAGACGGTCCAGGGCTGGCGGCCGACCTCGGTGGTTGTCCACCCCATCAGCACCGCGATGAACCCGGCCGGCGCGAACCACTGGCAGAGGCGGAGATACCATCCGCTGCTTTCGAGCCGCCCCTTCAGCCTGATGATCCAGCCTGTCACCACGACGATCAGCATCAGCGCCCAGATCCCGACCATGATCCGAAACGAGAAGAAGACCGGCCAGACTGGGGCCCACTCATCGCGCGACCACGCCTTCAGCCCCTTGACGGTGCCATTCCAGCTATGCGTCAGGATCAGGCTGCCGAGATGCGGCAGCGCGATCTCGAAATGATTCGTCGCCTCCGCCTGATCCGGGATCGCAAACAGTATTTCGGCCATCGGTCCTTGCGTGTTCCACAGCCCCTCGATCGCCGCGAGCTTCGCCGGCTGGTATTCGTGCGTATTCTCGCCGTGCACATCGCCCAGTATCCCCTGCAGTGGAACCAGCACGATCAGGAGACCGAGCGCCATCCGCACCATCCGCCGCGCCTCCTCGACCGATCGGCCCTGGCGCAGCAGCCACGCGCCCACACCCATCACGACAAAGCCCGTGGTGACGAAGAAAGCGACGTCGTTGTGTAGCAGCCGATAGGGAAAGGAGGGGCTGAACACGATGTCCGGCCAGCTGGTCGGGAAGAAACGGCCATCGGCCATGTCATAGCCCCGCGGCGTCTGCATCCAGCTGTTGGTGGCCAGGATCCAGAACGACGAGAACAGGGTCCCAAAGGAGACCATCAGCGCGGCAAAAAAATGCATCCAGCGCGGCACCAGGGTGCGACCGAACAGCAGGATGCCAAGAAACGTCGCCTCCAGCGCGAACGCCATGAACCCCTCATAGGCGAGCAGCGGCGACAGGATGTTGGCGGTCGCATCCATGAACCGGCTCCAGTTGGTGCCAAACTGGAACGGCATGATGATCCCCGAGACCACCCCCATGCCAAAGGACACCGCGAAGATGCGCGTCCAGAAGCGCGAGGTGCGCAGCCACAGATCCCGCCCGGTGAACAGATGGAGGCCTTCCAGCACGGCGATATAGGCGGCCAGCCCGATCGTGAAGGCCGGCAGCAGGATGTGCCAAGCGATCACCCAGGCCCATTGCAGGCGCGAGAGAAGAAGCGGATCAAGCTGCATCACTATCCCCCGTCGCGAATGCGGCCTGCCGTCTTTGCCTTGCGGGCGCGGGTCTCGTCAATCCCGCCGGCCCGAGCGCGCGCTGATCGAACAGGCGGCGGCGCAGGCGCGCTTGCGTGATGCCGGTTGAGCTGGCGAGATGTGGTCGGGAATATCTCGATCAACGAGATCGTGCGCGACCTGGATGAACCGCACCGGGCTTGTCGGAGTGAACCGCGCCGGGTTTCCCCGAGTGAACCGCACCGGGTTTCCCCGAGCCTGTTTTGTGTGAGGCATGCGCGGTAATGCGGGTCGGCTCAAGCAGGACACGATAGGCGGCCTCGGCAGGAGGGAGGTTCCCGATCGGTTCGAGGGGGCGGCGATTATTAAGTGGAATCTCTGCCGGTTGGGTCGTGGGCTGCCGAAATGACCCGAACCGCACCGGCAGTGCCCGCGTCAGCATTGCATCGCCCTGCTTGCATTCAAAAAGATGCGTCGGGCGCAGGCCACCCCGCCGCCATCTCGCACCGACGGCGCGGGCCGAGTTCGTGGTTGTCGCCGAGTTCGTGGTTGTCGCCGAGTTCGTGGTTGTCGCCGAGTTCGTGGTTGTCATTGCCGTCACCACGCCGTTGACTCATTCCGGCAGTTGCGCATTCCGGCCTGGCCGCAGGCCCGCGCCGAAGCATGGGGGAAGGCTGCGATGAGCGAGTTGCGGGCGGACTATGTCGTGGTCGGGGCGGGGTCGGCGGGGTGTGTCGTCGCTGACCGGCTGAGCGAGGATGGGGCGCAGGTGGTGCTGCTCGAAGCGGGCCCGCGCGACTGGCACCCGATGATCCATGTGCCGGCCGGGGCCTTGCGGCTGCGCGCCAATCCGCTGGTCAACTGGAACTATTACACCGAGCCAGAGCCCTTGGCCGGCAATCGGGCGCTGCACTGGCCGCGCGGCCGGGTGCTGGGCGGCACCAGCTCGATCAACGGCATGCTTTATGTGCGCGGCAACCCCTCTGATTACGATGGCTGGGCGCAGATGGGCTGCCGCGGCTGGAGCTATTCGGATGTGCTGCCTTATTTCAAGAAGTCGGAGAATTACGCCGGCGGCGACCCCGAATACCGCAGCAAAGGCGGCCCGTTGCCGGTCGAGGATTACCGCACGATTTTGCCGCTGACGCACCATTTTGTCGAAGCAGCACAGCAGGCCGGGTTCGCGCGGACCAAGGATTACAATGGTGCGACACAAGAAGGGGTCGGCTATTCGCAAATGACCCGCGGCGGCCGGTTTCGCGGCTCGACCGCACAGACATTTCTCGCCGAGGCGCGGCGGCGGCGCAATCTGCGCGTCGTCACCAAGGCGGTCGCGACCCGGCTGCTGTTCGACGGCAAGCGTTGCACCGGCGTCGCCTATCGCAAGAACGGCACCGACAACGCGGTCGCCGCAGCGCGCGAGGTCATCGTTTCTGGCGGCACGGTCAACTCGCCCCACCTGCTGCAGGTCTCCGGGATCGGGCCGGCGGGCCATCTGCAGGCAATTGGGGTGCCGGTGGTGCTCGATCTGCCAGGGGTCGGCGCCAATCTCAGCGACCATTTCGCAGCGCGCATCTCGCATCGGGTCGCGGATGCGGTCTCGGTCAACGAGCTCGCCCGCGGTGCGCGGCTGTTGCGCGAGATCGGCCGCTACGCCGCGACCGGGCGCGGGGCGCTGACCTTTGGCGTCACCACCGCGATGGTGTTCTGCCGGAGCCGCGAGGGGCTCGCCAGCCCCGACCTGCAATTGCTGTTCACCCCGGGCAGCTACCATCCGAGCGGCTATGGCCGGCTTGAGCGCGAGCCGGGGATGACGATCGCGGTCTGCCTTGCGCGCCCCGACAGCCGCGGCACGATCATGGCGCGTTCGGCCGACCCGCTGGAGCGGCCGGCGATCCGCCCGAACTATCTCGGGGTGGTGAGCGACGTCGATGTGCTGCTCTCGGGCATTGCCCATGCGCGGCGGATTTTTGCCGCCCCGGCATTGCGCCGCTACAGCACGGCTGAGATCGTGCCGGGTGCGGATCAGCAATCCCAACAGGCGCTCAAAGATTTCATCCACCGCGACGGCACCAACCTGCATCACCCGGTCGGCACCTGCCGGATGGGCGAGGACCCGATGGCGGCGGTCGATCCGCGGCTCAGGGTGCGGGGCATCATCGGGCTGCGGGTCATCGACGCCTCGGTGATGCCGGCAGTCACCACCGGCAACACCAACGCGCCCTCGATCATGATCGGCGAAAAGGGGGCGGCGATGATCCGCGAGGATGCGAAGGCGGCCTGAACCGCCCGATCGTGCGCGGGCGGGATCGGCAAGGCAATTCCCGGGCTCAAAGGGCGCGGCAACGGCCTTGCGGGTCGTCCGATTTCGATTATATTCACCAAGCGAACGGGATCGCACGGGTCCGCGATGCGGATCCTCTCGCAGGTGGGCCGCGGTGCCCGCCTTTTCGTATGGCGACATCGAAATCAGGAGCCGGGGTCGGATTTTTGGTCGATACCAACGCCATTGCGCAGTTGATCGAGCCGTCGCTCGCGGCGATGGGTTACCGGCTCGTGCGGGTCGTCATCACGAGCGGACGCCGGGCGACGCTGCAGGTCATGGCCGAACGGATCGACGATTTGCCGATGACAGTCGATGATTGCGCGCTGATCAGCCATTCGGTGTCGGCGCTGCTCGATGTCGCCGATCCGATCACCGGCGCCTATACGCTCGAAATCAGCTCGCCCGGTCTCGATCGCCCGCTGATCCGGCCCGAGGATTACGAGCGGTTTCGCGGGTTCGAGGTGCGGATCGAGCTCCTCCAGCCGAGCGGCGGGCGCAAGCGGTTTCGCGGGCGGCTGCTCGGTCTTGCCGATGGCGAAATCCGGCTCGCCGCTGCCGATGGTGAAATCAGACTGCCTTACGCCGCCGTGGCCCGCGCCCGGCTCGTCATCACCGACGCGCTGATCGCGGCGACACGGCCCGTCGCCGATGCCGGTGCCGCCGCCGTGCCGGCGCCGCCCTGACCCATCGCGCACCGCCCTGACCCATCGCGCACCGCTTTGCGCCGACCGATTGTTACGAGGCCTTCGGGATTACCATGGATAGCACCGTCACCTACGCCCGCCCCGAGCTGCTCCAGGTCGCCGACACCGTCGCCCGCGACAAGGGGATCGATCGCGACGAGGTGCTGGAAGCGATGGAGCAGGCAATCCAGAAAGCCGGCCGCTCCAAATACGGGCAGGAATACGACATCCGTGCCGAGATCGACCGCAGGAACGGCGAAATCCGGCTGCTGCGGTTTCGCGAGGTGGCCGAGCCGATCGACAACGAGGCGACCCAGATCACGCTCGGCGAGGCGCAGCGCCTGAACCCCGAGGCCGAGATCGGCGATTTTATCACCGACCCGCTGCCGCCGATCGATTTCGGCCGCATCGCGGCGCAAACCGCCAAGCAGGTCATCGTTCAGAAGGTCCGCGATGCCGAGCGGCAGCGCCAGTTTCTCGAATTCAAGGACCGCATGGGCGAGATCGTCAACGGGCTCGTCAAGCGGGTGGAGTTCGGCAACGTCGTTGTCGATCTCGGCCGGGCCGAGGCGATGGCGCGGCGCGACGAGCTGTTGCCGCGCGAGAGCTTCCGCCAGGGCGAGCGGGTGCGCGCCTACATCTACGATGTCCGCCAGGAGCCGCGTGGCCCGCAGATCTTCCTGTCGCGCACCCACCCGCAATTCATGGCCAAATTGTTCGCCCAGGAGGTGCCGGAGATCTACGACGGCATCATCGAAATCAAGGCGGTGGCGCGCGATCCGGGCAGTCGCGCCAAGATTGCGGTGATTTCGCGCGACAGCGGTATCGATCCGGTCGGCGCCTGCGTCGGCATGCGCGGCAGCCGGGTGCAGGCGGTGGTCGGCGAATTGCAGGGCGAGAAGATCGATATCGTGCCGTGGGCGTCGGACCCGGCCACCTTTGTCGTCAATGCGCTCGCTCCGGCCGAGGTGGCCAAGGTGGTCATGGACGAGGAGCAGCGGCGGGTCGAGGTCGTCGTCCCGGACGACCAGCTGAGCCTGGCGATCGGCCGGCGCGGGCAGAATGTGCGCCTCGCCTCGCAGTTGACCGGCTGGGACATCGACATCCTGACCGAAGCCGAGGAATCGGAGCGGCGCACCGAGGAGTTTCGCACTCGCAGCCGCCTGTTCATCGACGCTCTCGATATCGACGAGGTGATCGCGCAGCTGCTGGTGACCGAGGGGTTCGCCACGCTCGAAGAGGTCGCCTTTGTGGCGCCGGAGGACCTCGCCGGCATCGAGGGGTTCGACGCCGAGATCGCCGCCGAGTTGCAGGACCGCGCGCGCGGCGCGCTCGACCGGCGCGACCGCGAGTACGGAGAGCGCCGGGTCGAGCTCGGCGTCGGCGACGATTTGGCGGCGCTCGACGGGCTCACCCCGGGCATGCTGGTGGCGCTCGGTGAAAAGGGGATCAAGACACTGGACGATTTCGCCGACCTTGCCGGCGACGAGCTGCTGGAATTGCTCGCTGGCTCCGACAAGAGCGGTGCCCCGCTCGACCCCGAAACTGCCAACGCGTTGATCATGCAGGCGCGTGCGCATTGGTTCGAGGATCCGGCGGACGCCGAGACGACGGCGGCGCCGGGGGTGCGGGAGTAGGCGCGACGGCCACAGTGCGAAGCCGCGCAGTGGCGCCGCTGGCGGCCGAGCCCGGTCTCGGCGCTGCGCAGCGGCGCTGCATCGCCACCGGCGAGATCCGCGATCGCTCGGCCCTGCTGCGCTTTGTCGTCGGCCCCGATGGCGAGCTCGTGGCCGATCTCGCGGCGCGGCTGCCTGGACGAGGTTTGTGGTTGACCCCACGCCGCGATATAGTGGATCAAGCGGGCGCCCGGCGCTGGTTCGCGCGCGCTGCGCGCCGGCCCGTGGTGGTTCCCGCCGGTCTCGCCGATCGGCTCGAAGCCTTGCTGGTGCAGCGCTGCATCGATGCGATCGGGCTGGCCCGGCGGGCCGGTCTCGCGGTCGCCGGGTTCGAGCGGGTGGCGGAAGCGGCGCGCAGTGGTAGGACCGCGGTGCTGGTGGCGGCTCTCGACGGTGCGGAAGGCGGGCGGCGCAAGCTGCGCGCGCAGGCGCACGGTGCCGCTTTTGTCTGTGTGCTGACCGCGGCCGAGCTGGGCGCGGCGTTTGGCCGTGATCAGGCGGTCAACGCGTCGCTCGGGTCCGGCGCACTCGCCAAGCGGCTTGTCGGCGACGCCGAGAAGATCGCCGGGTTTCGCACCGGTGCCGTGGTCGAACGAGCCCCCACGGGAGCCGTGGTAAAACAAGCGCCGCTTCCCGACCGGGGTGAGCCGGCACCGCAGAATGACGGTATTGGAGCGAGATGACCGACGCGACCGAACAAGAGCAGAAACGGCCCCTGACCCTGGCTCGCCCCAACGCCAGGCTGGAGCTGCGCAAGGGTGTGGAAACCGGGCAGGTCCGCCAGAGTTTTTCGCACGGCCGCTCTAAGACTGTCACCGTCGAGGTGCGCAAAAAGCGCATGATCGGTCCGGGCACGGCCGAGCCGGGACGGGCGGAGGCGGCGCCGACGGTCACGCGCGAGGCGGTGCCGACGGCTCGCCCGGCGGGCACGGAACCGGCGCGCCGCCCGGTTGTGATCCCGCGCGCGCTGACCGCCGAGGAGCGCGCCGGCCGGGTGCGCGCGGTGCAGGAC
>JBOHME010000018.1:0-50874 GCA_050729795.1 Allostellaceae bacterium
GCCAAATGCCGCCCGATCCCGCTCGACGCGCCGGTCACCAACGCCACCTGCCCCGCGAGGTCAAAGCTCGGCAGCGCGGTCATCTCGCTTCGCTCGCTGGAAGGTTAGATGATCCGTCTGACTCAAACTGCAGCCCCATATTTCTCATCTATTTCCCTTGCTATGCCTCGCAGTTGCTCGACTTGCGCCTTTACAAAGGTTGCGTAAACGTAGATATCGCGTTCGTTCAATCGAGACTGGCCAGCAGCACGAAAAAAAGACTCAAGCACTTCCAACGGATATTCGGCCAGTTCCACTTCATGAGCTACCCCACTTCCATCTATCCATTCACCTCGCTTCTGGAGAGCTCCGCGAAATCGAGATATTATGCGTTTTATTTCTCGTACGTGCATTTCAGCAACTGGCGATCGCTCATTAATTTTCGAAATCAGATATCCGAGAGTATCAGGGAAAAAACCTTGAAGCAGCTCGGTTTTGTGTTTCGTACGATGTGTCATTTCATCGATTCGAAGTTTTTTGACGACGTCTGCCAGCTTCTCTTTAATGAAACGTTGTTGTGTTTTTACCAGCCCTACCAAATCGATACGAGAGTGCTTATATGGGCTATGATCCGAATACACGGTCAGCAACGTAAAGCCGTGATGATCAAGATCGGATCGGCTGATAAAACTAGACTTCGTAATTTTATTTTCTTTACCTTTCATGGGATGCCCGATAGATTCACTCCGTATCGTTCTAATATCTGAAAGCTCTTCGGGGCGAAGATATGGGATACTCAAGCTCTCGCACACGAAATTCAATGCGTCCTGTTGAACCTCCATAACTTGTAAGGTCCCGTAGGCCAACAGATAATTTTCGCCGTCGCCCGGCTGAGGCTTAGCCCGCAAATATGCGTCAAGCGCGAGCTCCGTATCCCCGATCACATCCAATGCGCTGCACAGCGTATCCCAGGAGGCGGTATCCGAAAGTAAGGTCGCCTGCTTCCGTGGGCTGTTTATAAAGCCCCTTATTTTCTCCTCAAGTTTGGCAACCGAATCGCCCATCACCGCTGCATTTCCTTCGCGCGCTCGCGCAATTCGTATTTCTGGATCTTGCCGGTCGAGGTCTTTGGCAGCGGCCCGAACACGACGGCGCGCGGCGTCTTGAAATGCGCCAGATGCGCGCGACACCAGGCGATGATTTCGCCGGCCGAAACCGGGCCGGCGTCGGGCTTGAGCGTGACGAAGGCGCACGGGCTCTCGCCCCAGACCGCGTCGGGTCTGGCGACCACCGCCGCCTCGAACACTTGCGGATGGCGGTACAGCACCTCCTCGATTTCGAGCGAGGAGATGTTCTCACCGCCCGAGATGATGATGTCCTTGGCCCGGTCCTTGATCTCGACATAGCCATCGGGATGGATGACCGCGAGGTCGCCGGTGTGGAACCAGCCGCCGGCAAACGCCGTCTCGGTCGCCGCCGGATTTTTCATGTAGCCTTTCATCAGGGTATTGCTGCGCAGCATCAGCTCGCCGAGCGCCGCGCCATCGGCCGGGAGATCGGCCATCGTCGCCGGATCAACGACCCGCTGCCGGTCGAGGGTCAGGCTCGCCACCCCTTGCCGCGCCATCTTGGCGGCGCGCTCTGGCAGCGGCAACGCGTCCCAGCCGGGCTGCCACGCGCACACCGTTGATGGGCCGTAGCTTTCGGTCAGGCCATAGAGATGGGTCACGCGAAACCCCATCCGCTCCATCGCCTCGATCACCGACGAGGGCGGTGCAGCACCACCGGTCGCGGCCTCGACGACATGATCGAACCGCCGCTTCACCGTGGCTGGCGCGTGCGCCAGCATGTTCAAGACGATCGGCGCGCCGCACAGATGGGTGACATGGTGCTCGGCGATCGCCTTGAAGATCGCCGCCGGCTCGACCCGCCGCAGGCAGACATGGGTCCCGGCCACCGCTGTCACCGCCCAGGGATAGGTCCAGCCGTTGCAGTGAAACATCGGCAGGGTCCACAGATAGACCGAATCGGGGCCGAGCCCGAAGGTGATCGAATTGCCGAGCGCGTTCAGAAAGGCGCCGCGATGATGATAGACCACCCCCTTGGGATTGCCGGTGGTGCCGGAGGTGTAGTTGAGCGCGATCGGCGCCCACTCGTCTTGCGGACTGGTCCAATCAGCGTCAGGCTCGCCCTCGCCGAGAAACGCCTCGTACTCGGTGCCGCCAAGGGTGACCCCCTCGCCTGCGTCGGCGATCTCGACCAGCGGCAGCTTGCGGCCGAGCTCGCTGAGCGCCGGCCCGATGATCGGCGCGAATTCACGGTCGGCGATCAACAGCTTCGCCTCGCCATGCGCCAGGATGAAGGCGATCGCATGCGCGTCGAGCCGATAATTCAGCGCATTCAGCACGGCACCGGCCATCGGCACCCCGTAATGCGCTTCGAGCAGCGCCGGCACGTTTGGCGCCATGATCGCGACTGTGTCGCCGGGCCCGATCCCGCGCCGCCGCAGCGCATCCGCAAGCCTCCGGCAGCGGGTGTAAAGCTGGCGGTAGCTGAAGCGCGCCGTTTCGTGCACGATTGCGAGCTTGTCGGGATGGACCGAGGCGGCTCGCGCCAGAAACGACAATGGCGTCAGCGCGGTGAAGTTTGCTGCGTTCCTGGCAAGATGGGGGGGCATCATATTGCCCGCCTGGAGATGACAAATCCGGCACCGCTCGTCGCCCCCTTTATAGCGCTCGCATCCTCGGGGGAGGCCCGGCCCAGGTCAAGGCGCGCGGTCGCGGCCCGGGGTATGCCGCCGCGGCTCAACGTTCAGCTCCTGGCCCGCCATTCGAGCAGCACCTGCGGCGGCGCTTCTGCCAAGACGGTAAATCCGAGCTTGTCATAGAGGCGTTGCGCCACCCAGTTATAGGCGAACGACCGCAGCCGCGCCGGCAGGCCAAGCCGCCGCGCCCGCGTCAAGGTCGCTTCGAGCACCGTTGTGCCGATACCGGTCCCCTGGGCCTGCGGTAAGAGCGCGAAATCGACAAAGTAGAGGCAGTCGGTTTGAACCTCGCTGACGAGCCGCCCGACCGGCCAGCGGTCGAGCTCGACGATTTCGTAGCGGGCATCGGGAAAATTGCGGCGGTAGGTTTCGTTCATCGAGCGGAACTGGACCTGCAGCAGGAACTCCTTGTGGCTCGGCGCGAGTGGCATCAGCGCCATCTCGGCCGCCCGGTTGCTGGCGAACAGCAGATAGAGGAACGCCTCTTCCGAGGCACCGCCCGCAGCAGCCCGCAACCTGACGGTGCCGTGCCGCGTGCGGATTTTCAGTTCAGCCGCGTCATCGCCCGGGCGCTGCCTTGCTGCCGCTCCGCCGATTTGCCGCGCAACCGCCAATGGGTAGAATGGATCGACCATCACACCCGCCGATCGGCGCGAGCGCCGATTGCCGGACGGGACGCAAACACCGGAAGAGCCGGATGGACACGATCGATCGCCTCACCGCTGACGATTTTGCGCCATATGTCGGCAAGAGGTTCCACCCCGATGGAACCGATTTCGAGCTTACCCTCGTGAGGATCGACCAACCCGGGTTTCCGGGCTGGGCGGCGACCATGCGCAAACCCTTTTCGCTGATCCTGTGCGGGCCGCACGGCAGGGTCTTGCCGGAAGGGATGTACCGCATCGTCATCGAGGGCGGCCCGAGCTTGGCGCTTTACATGATGCCGATCTTTACCCTGTCGCGCGATCACCAGGATTACCAGATCGCCTTCAACTGAGCCGGCAGTTGGAACCGAGCGGGTCATTGAAACCGAGCGGGTCATTGAGCCGGCCATCAGGCGTGGCAGCGCCGTCAGTTGGGCGACGGGAAAATCCCTTGGAGCGCGATGCAGTAATTGATCGTCAGGAACGGCATCCGGTTCTCGTGCGGCGCCCCGCCGACGGTACCGACCGCGCTTGCCGCCATCGCGATCGTCGGCGAGCCGCTGCTGTAGATGTTTTCGACCGGATTGCCGCTTTCGGTGGCGTAACCGCTGCCCATCGACACGCTGTTGCCCGGGGTGTTGGTGCCGTTGGTCTGGCCGTTATTGACTGCGTTCAAGCTGTGGCTGTGGCCCGGCACCTCGTTCGCCGTCAGCAGGTGCGTTTCCTCTCCGCCGGTTTGGCCCAGATTGTATGGCGACAGCCCCGAACCCTGGCCGAATTCGACGGCAATCCGGCCGCGCAAATCGGGCAGGTTGAAGGTTCTGACACCGTCGCCGCCAAAGGTCGTGCCGAGCAGAGCGAACAGCGCCTGGTTCTGGGCGATCGACAGGCCCTGGCCGCTGCACAGCGCCCAGCCGCGCGGCGCGAAATTGAAGCCAAAGGCTTCGATCATCGACAGATAGGGCTGCGACATCGCTTTGATGCTCCCGGGGCGCGCTGGTAGGTGCTTCAGTTTCGCGCTGGGAAAACGCCTTGCAGCGCGATGCAGAAATTCACGGCGAGATAGGGTTGGAGATTGGGATGCGGCTGGCCGGCTCCGGTGGCCGGGGTCAGCGCCGCCGGTGCCAGTGTCGTCGCGGCACCGGTAGCGCTATAGAGCGCGAGGCTGACCCCACCGCCGCGAGCGGGGATTTGACCCTCGGCCTCGATCAGACCGGCCGGGGCGTTCCCGCTGGCGGTGCTGGCAGCGGCAAGCAATGCATGCGTGTGGTTGGGATAGCTCGACGCGACGATCGATGCGGTTTCCTGACCACCGATTTCGCCGATAGCGTGATTGGACAGACCACCCCCCTGCCCCATCCCGACCGGCACCCGGCTGCGCAGATCGGGCAATGCGAAGGTGTTGACGCCGTTGCCGCCGAAATTGGTCCCGAGCAGCGAGAACAACGCCGTGTTCTGATTGATCGGCAACAGCTGGCCCTGGCAGAACCCCCAGCCGCGCGGTGCGAAATTACAGCCGAGAAGGCTGATTTGTCCGAGAAACGGGTCCATCGCTGCGGGCTTTCGATTGCGGCGTTCAGTTTTGCGACGGGAACACGCCGGTCAAGGCGATGATGTAGTTCAGCGCCAGATAGGGCTGCCGGTTTTCATGAGCGCCGCCGCCGCCAAATGCACCGATCGAGGTGGTGGACAAGGCCGTCGGCGTGCCCGACCCATAGAGCCTGACTTCGGCCGCCGGCGTGCCGAGAGCGACGGTCGGTCCCGGGGTCGGTGTGGAGACGTTGGCCGCGGCCATCAGCGCATGGCTGTGCGCCGGCGCCTGCTGGGCGGTGAGCATGACCGTCTCCTGGCCACCGATTTCCCCCGGAACGTAGTTCGACAGACCGGGACCGCTGCCCTGTCCCACGGCGGCGCGTCCGCGCAAATCAGGGAGGTTGAAGGTCTGCTGACCATCGCCACCGAATGTCGTTCCGAGCAGCGCGTACAATGCTTGGTTCGCGGGAATCGAGAGGGCGGTGCCGTCGCACAGCGCCCAGCCCACCGGCGCGAAGTTGAACGCAACGAGCCTGATCGTGCCGAGAAATGGGTTGCTCACGTGCCCCCCCTTGGTCGAAGCCGTGCCCGGGTCAGCTTTGTCGGCGCCGCGGACGCAAGCCCGCCGCGCACATGCCCAATAGGCCAACCCCGAGCAACATCAGGCTGGCCGGCTCCGGCACCGGCGGGGGCGTCGTTCCGCCGGTCACCACGTCGAGGATCAACTTGTCGTTGACAGCGGGCACATCGCCGGTGACATCGACCAGAATGTCGGTCGGCGACAAAAGCTGCAGTCCCATATGCGGCGCCGTCGTGTATGGCCGAAAATCCGCGGCGCTGGCCGCGTCGACGCTGACGCCGGTGATGTCGGCGCCGCTGGCGAAGGTGAATCCGAAGCCCGCGAAGGTATTATTGCATGGGGCCGCCACCAGGCAAAGCGGAGCCGAGACATTGTTGGTAATCGTGATCTGAGTGTCGCCGACACTAATGAATGTTTCGGTTGCCGGGTCCAACAGGAAAGTGACAGGGTCGGTTGGTGGCGGGCTATCCGTATCCATCCCCATCGAATTCGTGTAGTCGATTGTGTTCGGGTAGGGGGGCAGGGGCGCGCTCGCTGCACCAAGGAAGGATGTTGCCGAAACGGTGTTGCCGATCAGTCCGGCTTGCGCCGGAGCCCCGGCCGCCATCAGCAGCAGGGCCGCCGTCGCGGCAGAAACCATCGTCGCACGCATCCCTGCTCCCTTCCGTCCTAGCGCGACGGCACAGTCAAGCCGGTCGGGCACCCTTAACCATATCGGCAGGCAATCCATTGATCAACCGCGGAGTCGAGCGAATTCATAATTAATTAAATCAGCTGGCGAATACCATCGGGCGATTCCTCACGACCCGACGGAGCAGCACAAACCGGCTAATCGGCGGTCTCGTGCCGGAACGGCGAGTATTCAGCCAGTCCCTCGATCTTGCGCTCGACCATCTGGCGCTCGCGGGCGAGGAATTGCGCGACCGCGCGGCGAAAGCCCGGGTCGGGGATCCAGTGTGCGCTATAGGTCGGCACCGGCAGATAGCCGCGCTGCAATTTGTGCGGCCCCTGGGCGCCGGCCTCGACCCGCCGCAGGCCATGAGTGATGGCGAATTCGATCGCCCGGTAATAGCAGCATTCGAAATGCAGGAACTTGTAGTCGCCGTGACTGCCCCAGTTGCGACCGTAAATGGTCTCGGTGCCGAGCAGGTTCAGCGCGCCGGCGACGTATTTGCCGTCGCGATGGGCCATCACCAGCACGAGCTTTTCCGGCATCCGCTCGCCGATCAGGGTGAAGAACTTGCGATTGAGATAAGCTTGGCCCCATTTGCGGTCGGCGGTGCCGAGATAGAACCGGTAGAACGCGTCCCAATGCCGCGGCTGGAGATCGCTGCCGGTCAGCACATCGATGTCGAGCCCATCGGTCAATGCCTCGCGGCGCTCCTTCTTGACCGCCTTGCGCTTGCGTGAATTGAGCGCCGCCAGATAGTCGTCGAAATCGCGGTAGCCGTCATTGGTCCAGTGGAACTGCTGGCCGATGCGTTGGAGAAACCCGGCCTCGGTCAAGGCCGCGGCCTCGGCCTCTTCGGGAAAGGTGACATGCACCGAGGAGATGTGCCGCCGGTTGGCGAGCTCGACCATCGCCGCGATCAGATGCAAGCGCGTCTGCGGTGGTGCCATCGGGTGCAGCAAGAGCCGCGGCCCGGGCACCGGGGTGAACGGCACCGCCGACAGGAGCTTCGGGTAGTAGCGCCCGCCGGCCCGCTCGTAAGCATCGGCCCAGCCGTAATCGAACACGTATTCGCCATAGGAATGCGTCTTCGCATAAAGCGGCACCACGCCAAGGATCGTGCCGTCGGGGCCGGTGATGGAGAGATGCTGAGGGGTCCATCCGGAGCGCGTCGCGGTCGAGCCGCTGTCTTCAAGCGCGCTCAGAAACGCATAGCAGACGCTCGGATTGACGCCACCGGCGCAGGCATCCCAATCGGCCGCCGCAATCTCGGCGATGGCGGGGTGCACGCGTACCGTGATCGCATTGCCGCCATCGTTCATCACCTGCTCCGGCATCGCCCGCTCCGGCATCGCGCCCTCCGGCATCGCACGCTCGGGCGTTGCCGGCTCGGGCAGGGCCGGCTCGGGTTGTCGATCGCAACGGGCCGGGCGCTGTCGGGTCTGCTCATCGCGGTTGGCCTGCTTCTCGCCTCGATGTCGAGCACCGATACAGGATAGGGCTTGCCGCGGTCCTGTCCAGCGCCGCGAAACCGCCGTATTCGCTGCCTAACAGCCGCCGCCATCCGGATTTTGCACAGCGGCGGCGAGGGCGAACATGCGCACCCTTTTTCTGGCTGCGATGACGCTGACGATCCTCGTCGCCGGTCCTGCCACCGCGATGGCCGGGACCCTCGGCGACCCCACGATCGGTTTTAGCGCCGACCGGGTCCTGGTGTTCAACGGGAAGAGCTATATCGGCGAGATGTGGAGCATGCCGGGCGAGCAGCGGCACGAGCAGGTCCTGCCGTCGCTCAAGCCGGTGTTTATCCTGCACGCCGACAGCGCGATCGGCGACATTCTGCTGCCGCAGCTGCACACCGCGGTCGAGTTCGCGATACCAAAGGCGCTCGCCGCGTTGAGCCAGCCGGACCTGCTCGGCAAGCCGGTCGGCGCCGAGACGGTCAACGGCATCGCCACCACCCGATACGCGGTTGACAAGGAGATCCCCGAGGGCCGGTTGAGCGGCACGCTGTGGCTCAGCGCCGACGGCATTCCGATGCGTTGCGATGGCAGCCTGACGCGTCCTGACGGGAAGGTCTCGACCGTGCATTGGGAATTGCGCCATGTCCGGATCGGTCCGCAAAGTGCGGCTCTGTTCATGGTGCCGGAGGGCTACTCGAAGCTGTCGCCGCAAGCTGCATCGACGCTCCTCGGGCTGCGCCTCGCACCGCGCCACAAGAAGTGACCCGGGACCATCTCGACAATCCCGCAGCGAGCCGTGGTGCCGCTGGTGTCATCTCTTGAAGGGCACACGCGGAAAGCTAGATACATGCTGCCGGAAACCGGATGGTTCCGGCATTTGCCGAGGCGGCCCCGAGAGATCGGCCTCTCCTAGGGTTTCACTGATGAGCCGGGTTCTGACGGCGCTCGCGCTGGCGGGCGGAATCTCTGCGGCGGCGATCGGCGTGTCCGGTCCGGCAGGTGCGGGCGCGCCGATCCCGGAGGCGGCCAATGGCGCGCCGGTCACCTCGGTCGCCGATGTCGTGAGCCGCATCACCCCCGGCGTTGTCGGCATCGCCGTGCGCGGCGAGGTGCGCGAGAACAATCCGCTGGCGCAGGACCCGCTGTTCCGCCAGTTCTTCGATTTTGGCAACCAGCCGATCGAGCGCGAGACCGAGGCGGTCGGCTCCGGGGTCATCGTCGATGCCGCCAACGGCTATGTGCTGACCAACAACCATGTCGTCGCGAACGCGACCAATATCGAGGTCACGACCAAGGACAACCGGCGCTTCAAGGCCCGGCTGATCGGGCGCGACCCGGCGACCGACATCGCCGTATTGCAGATCCCGGCTGAACATTTGACAGCGGTGCCGATGGGCGATTCGGACCGGCTGCGGGTCGGCGATTTTGTGCTCGCGGTCGGCAACCCGTTCGGGCTCGGCCAGACCGTGACCTCGGGAATTGTCAGCGCGCTCGGCCGCACCGGGCTCGGCATCGAGGGCTATGAGGATTTCATCCAGACCGACGCCTCGATCAACCCGGGCAATTCGGGTGGCGCGCTCGTTGATCTGCAGGGCCAGCTGATCGGCATCAACACCGCGATCCTGGCGCCGGGCGGCGGCAATATCGGCATCGGCTTTGCGGTGCCGATCGACATGGCGCGCGATGTGATGGACCAGCTGATCCGCTACGGCCAGGTGCGGCGCGGGCGGATCGGGGTGGCAATCCAGGATCTGACCCCGGACCTCGCCCGTGCGCTCGGCACGACGCATACCGAGGGGGCGCTGATCGCCCGGGTCTTGCCCGATTCGCCGGCCGCGCGCGCCGGGCTGCAATCAAGCGATCTGGTAGTCGCGGTCAACGGCGTGCCGGTCCGCGGTGCGGAGGATTTGCGCAACCGCATCGGTCTGGCACCGATCGGCGAGGAGGTCACATTGACCGTCGATCGCGGCAATTCGCAGCGCCAGATGACGGTCCGCATCGGGCGGGCTCCGGCCGCACGCCAGCGTCTCGGTGAGCGCTGAGCCGCGCATGGCGACCGAGACCCCCTATCAGGTCCTTGGCGTCAAGCCCGCCGCCGGCGCCGACGAGATCCGCAAGGCCTACCGCAAGCTCGCCAAACAGCTGCACCCGGATCTGAACCCGGGCAAGCCCGAGGCCGAAGCTCGTTTCAAATCGGTTTCGGCGGCCTACGATCTGCTCTCCGACGCGGATAAGCGCGCCCGCTACGACCGCGGCGAGATTGACGAAAGCGGTGCCGAGCGGCCGCGCTATTCCTACCGCCCGCACGCCGAGGGTGCGGAGGGATGGAAATACCAGCCGCAGGGCGAGATGGATCTGGGCGATCTCGAAGATTTGTTCGCCGCCTTTGGCTCGGCCGGACGCGGACCGGGCGGGCAGCGCGGCCCGGGCGCGCGTGGCGGCGCGAACTTTCGCGCACGCGGCGGCGACCGCAGCTTTGCGATGACGATCGATTTTGCCGAGGCGGCGAACGGCGCCAGAAAACGGCTGTCGCTCGCCCCCGAGGAATGGCTCGACGTGACAATCCCGCCCGGTCTTACTGACGGGCAGGTATTGCGCCTCAAGGGCAAGGGCGGACCCGGCTTTGGCGGTGGCGAGCCCGGCGACGCGCTGATCGAGGTGCATGTGGCGCCGCACCCGCTGTTCCGCCGCGATGGCGATGACATCCGCATCGAACTGCCGGTGAGCCTGGCCGAGGCGGTGCTCGGTGCGCGGGTCACGGTGCCGACCGTGACCGGGCCGGTGACGATGACGATCCCCAAGGGCTCGGACACCGGCACAGTGCTGCGCCTGCGCGGCAAGGGCATCCAGCGTCGTCGCAACCCCGGCGACCAGTATGTGACGCTGCAGGTGGCGATCGGCCCCGGCAATGATGCCGAGCTTGCGGAATTTGTCGAGAAATGGGCGGCGCGGCATCCCTTCGACCCGCGGCAGGGCATGCCGCCCTCATGATCGGTTTGACCCATGATCGGGTTTGACGAGCTGCTGGGCCGCCTTGCTGGTCTCGAACGCGGCGAGCTCCAGCACTGGATCGAAAACCGCTGGGTATTGCCCGAGCGCAGCGGCGAGACGTGGTTGTTTCACGAGGTCGATGTCGCGCGGATCGAGCTGATCCTCGAAATCCGCCACGAATACGCGATCGACGACGAGGCGCTGCCGCTGGTGCTGAGCTTGCTCGACCAAGTCTACGCGCTGCGCCGCCAGTTGCGCCGCCTCTGCGACGCGCTCGCCACCCAGCCCGCCGAAGTGCAGGACTCGATCCGCCAGCTGCTGCCGCCCGGCGGCGGGCGACAATAAGCGGTACTTCCAGCGACAGCGTGCCCAGCCGGCGCTTTGTCTCGCTCTCCGCAGTGTGCCGTACGGGAGAAGCAAAGGATCCATCCCGTCAGGCGGAACTATGGACTTGCCTGTAAGCCCGGTTAAGGCCAACCGAAAGCGCAGACGCGACTCGGAGCTGCCCAGGCACAACCATAGAGAGTTGTATCGCTCGCTGACTGTCATGGGGTGAAAATTAACCGCGTAGAGTTAGCGTGCACTCCTCAGCGCCGCCAAGGAGCGATCTTATGTCTAATTCCTCTGACCAGCAGACAACGATCATCGTCCGGCACCGGGGCAGCGCCGGGTTGGTCTCTGGTGTATTCGGCTGTATTTTTGGACTGCTCGGGATCTTCACTTTCGGCATCGTCTTTGTGCCGCTCGCTGCGGTTTGCAGCGTCATCGGAGTAATCAGAGGGACTTTCGGAAGAAGCGCCTCGGGCATAGGCGTTTCCGTTCTTGCAGCACTGCTAACGATTTGGGGGTTCCTGTTTTCGCCGAGCCTCTGGCTAATCGCTGCGGGATTTTCGCATTAGAAGCCGCTGCGCCGACGAGGTGGCCCATCTGATTAATTTGGTGACGTTCTGCGCTTGGTTGGTGGCACTCAGCAGCACATGGTCTGCAGCAGCGGATGGCTACAGTGTCTGGAAGCGGGCGCGGGCGCCGCGCTCGATGGCGGCGGCGGTCAGCCGGTCGACCTTGAGCCGGTGGCGTAGCAATTCGAGCATGCGCAGCTCTTCCTGGGTCGCCTCGCCATCGGTCGCAACCAGGTCGCAGGCGATCGCATAGGCGGTTTCATGCAGCTTTTCCGGCAGCCCGGCCGTGATCGCCTGCAAGGTCTCGTCGAGCCCGTTTTCGCGGCCGATCAGCTCGGTGCAGTCGTTGAACAGTCCCGGCGGCTCGTTCTTGTCAAAGTCGCGGAAGACCGGCTGATGACCGGGTGCGGCCTTCAAGCCGGATCGGCAGCACCGAGACGTTCTCCCTAAAGCACGGCCACCCCGGCCGCTTTGCTTGCCCGGATCAGGTCGTCATCGAGCGTGGCGAGCGGCAGGCTGCGGCGCAGCGCCAGTTCCAGATACGCCGCGTCGTAGGAGGTCAGCCGGTACAGGAGCGCCAGGCGATGCACGTCATCGAAGACCCGTGCGGCGCTCTCGGCATCGGCCATGATCCGCAGCGCCCTCAGCTCGGCGATGAACTGCTCCGCCGTTGGTGCGGCGAGGGTGCCGCGGTTCTGCTCGCGCGACAGCACGGCGCTCGCCTCGTAGAACCACAGCACCGGCACCAGTGCGTCTTCGCCGGCGGCGAGGCGCTTGAGGATGCCGTCGGCATAGGGATGCGTCGCGTTCTCGAAACACCATCGCATCGCGACCGAATTATCGAGAACGAAAGCTCACGCTCGTCCGTGGTTGATCAGGTCTTTGATTGTGACGCCAGCGGGCAGAATGTTGCCCTTGCGCAGCTCAAGGATATGGGCGGCGGCTTCGGCCGGGGTGTGTTGCGGCCGGCTCGGGGCCTGATGTCCGACCTGCCGCTCTTCCCATTCCGCCAATGCTTCCTGCACCAGCTCGGCCAGGCTGCGCCCGGCATTGGCGGCGAGGTCGGCGAGACGGGCTTCCTGATCGGGTGCCAGACGAATTTCCATAGGCTAACTACCGATACGCCAGAAGCCGCGCGGGACGGGCAATCTACCCAGAGAAAGCTACAATGTCTGGAAGCGGGCGCGGGCGCCGCGCTCGATGGCGGCGGCGGTCAGCCGGTCAACCTTGAGCCGGTGGCGCAGCAATTCGAGCATGCGCAGCTCCTCCTGGGTCGCCTCGCCATCGGTCGCGACGAGGTCGCAGGCGATGGCATAGGCGGTTTCATGCAGCTTTTCCGGCAGCCCGGCCGTGATCGCCTGCAAGGTCTCGTCGAGCCCGTTTTCGCGGCCGATCAGCTCGGTGCAGTCGTTGAACAGTCCCGGCAGCTCGTTCTTGTCAAAGTCGCGGAAGGCCGGCAGGTGACCGACGATCTCGGCAAAGGCGTGCAGCTCGGAATCGGGCATGTTGCGGTCGGCGGCCGAGACAATGACCATCGTGTAAATGAGCGCGCGATGGTGGTCGAGCATGCGGGTCCTTTCGCGATTCGTGGGGGATCACAGACCAAAACCCAGGTGCGCCTGTCAAGCCGGATCGGCAGTGCCGAGAAAACGCGCCGTCTCGGCCGTTGCCTCGACCAATGGCACGCGGGCGACCGCGACACCCTCGGGAAACGCCGCCAGCAGGCGTGACGGCAGGGCCCGATCGAGCACCACAAAGACGCCGCGATCGTCGGCCCGGCGGATCAGCCGGCCATAGGCCTGGCGCAGCCGCAGCCGGGCGATCCGGTCGGAATAGCGGGCGCCGCCAAACGCCTCCTTGCGCGCGCGGTAGAGGATGTCGGGCCGCGGCCACGGCACCCGATCAAACACAATGAGGCGCAGCGAGCGGCCCGGCACATCGACCCCGTCGCGGATCGCATCGGTGCCGAGCAGGCACGAATCCACCTCGCCGCGGAAAATCTCGACGAGCGTCGCCGCCGACATCGCCTCGACATGCTGGGCCAGCAGCAAGAGGCCGTGCGCTTCGATGACCGGGGCGATGCGCTGATGCACCGCGCGCAGCCGGGCGACCGCGGTAAAGAGGCCGAGCGCGCCGCCGCCCGCTGCCGTGAACAGCGCCGCATAGGCCGCGGCAACCTGGCCGATGTCATCGCGTGGGATGTCGGTGACGACGAGGATGCGGGTCTGCGCCGGGTAGTCGAAAGGCGAGGCGATCCGTGCCGCCGTCGGGCGCACCGCCAGATGGCGCAACCCGGTCGCGGCCTCGGCGCCGCGCCAGGCAAGATCGGGGTCGGGGTCGCCATCGGTCAGGGTCGCCGAGGTGACGACAAGCCCGTGCGCCGGCTGCGCCACGATCCGCGCGAACGGAATCCCCGGATCGACCCAGCTGCGGGTCAGCGCGACATCGGTCTCCAGCCCGTCGATGCGGTCGAGCGACAGCCACTCGACGGTTTCGGGCCGGGGCGGCTCGGCCAGGTCGCGCAACAGGCGGACCCAGGCAGCGACCTGCTGGTCGGCCCGCCGATCGAGACCGCGCACGGTCGCGTCGAGCCGCTGCCGCAACCCGGGCTCGGGCGGATCGTCCGGGTCCTCCAAACGCCGGCGCAGGATCGCGGCGAGCCGCTGCAACGCAAGCGCCAGCTGTTCCAGCCCCTGGGCCAGCGGCAGGGCAAGCGCGACGAGACCAGCGGCCGGCGGCCGTGCTTCCGCCTGCAGCCCATAGCCGGCATCGGCCAGCGCCGCGCGGGCCAGCACCTGCTGCCGGACCAGCGCCAGCAAGGCCTCGAACCCCTGCACGCCGCGTCCATCGGCGACCCGCGCCGCCCAGCCCTCGCCCGGCAGCACGCGCGCCGCGGTGATCAGGCCGAAGAGGGCACGGGCGCCATCCTCGTCGCCCTCGACGAGGTCACCGACCCGCCGCCGCAAGCCGCGAGCGCGCGATCTGCCCGATGTCTCGGCGCCGACGATCCAGCGGCGCAGCTCGCGTCCCTCGCGACCCGACAGACGGACCGAGAAAGCGTTGTCGGCGGCGTCGAGCAGATGGTGGCCTTCGTCGAACACATAGCGGGTCGGCACCGTGGCATCATCGAGCCCGCCGAGCGCGGCCTGCGTCATGACGAGCGCGTGGTTGGCGACGACGATGCGCGCATTGCGGGTGCCGCGGATGTTCTTCTCGATAAAGCAGCGGCGAAAATGCGGACAAGCCGAATGGACGCACTCACCACGGCGATCGGCGAGCGCACCGACCCGGGCGCGACCGATCAGCTCGCCGAGCCAGCCGGGAAAGTCGCCGGCAACGATGTCACCGGAACCGCTTGCGCCGATCCAGCGCGCGACCAGGCCAAGCGCCACTGCGGCCCGCCCCGCGCGGGTCGCCGCCGCAGCCACGGCCTCCTCGAAATTCAGCAGGCACAGAAAATTCTCCCGCCCCTTGCGCAACACGACGCGCCGGCGCTTGTCGTCGGGATCGGGATAGAGCCGGTCGAGCTCGCCAGCGATCTGGGTCTGCAAGTTGCGGGTAAAGGTCGAGACCCAGACCGGACCGTCGTTCCGCTCGGCCCACAGGCTCGCGGCGGCGATATAGCCGAGGGTCTTGCCAACACCGGTGCCGGCTTCGGCGAGCACCGCATGCGGCCGGTCCGGAACGTCGCGCGGGGCGAAGGCGGCGCTGACCGCGGCGGCATACTCGGCCTGTTGCGGCCGCGGCTCGGCGCCGGTGCCGAGCAGCCGGGCGAGCCGCTGGCGAGCCTCTTCGGGGCGCACCGCCTCGTTGCCGGGCGCCGGAGCGGGTGCGGTCTCGGTCCATTCGGATAGCCGCGCCCAGACCCGCAGACCCGCCCGGTTTGTTCGCGCGCCGGGCTCCTCGGGCAGCGCCGCCAACACTGCGTCCGCCCACAGCCAGCCGGCGCGGTCCATGGCCTCGGCGATGGCCCGCAGCTCGGGATCGGTCTGCTGACCGAGCGCCTCGAGCAGCGCACGCGCTGCCGCGGCCAGGCTTGCGCAGGCATTCGCAGCGTGGCGCGGCGGCGGCAGTCCGAGCGTCTCGGCGAGACCGCGCGGTGTCGGCACACAGAATTGCGCCGGGCGGACAAAGGCGTAGAGCTCCAACAGATCGAACGACGCAAAGGGCGGCATGGCGAGGCGCTGGGCGGTGGCCGGCGCATGGCACAGCATCGGCGGCTCGATCGCGACCCGTTCGCGTGCCTCGGCCGGCGACAGCGCCGAGATCTCGCCCTCGGGGGTGAGCCACAGCACCTCGTGAAATCCGGCGACGAGAACCGGCGCTCGCGGCACCATCAGCCGCCGCCTTGCCGCCGTGAAATTACGATTGCCGCCCGACATGTACGCTACCGTCTAGCACAAGCGGCGCGGCACCGGTTATTGTCCGGCGGCTGTCACTCGTCGCAGCCCGTAATCAGTCAGAGCCTGTGCCCGACCTTTATCCGCTGATCCGGCCGGTGCTGCACCGGCTGCCGCGAGAGCTGGCGCATGAGGCGAGCGTGCGCGCGCTCGGTGCCGGGCTGGGGCGGATCTGGAGCGGCGCTGCGGCATCGCGGTCCGGCCCGAAGCACCTCGGGCAGCACATCTGGGGACTGGATTTTCCCAACCCGGTCGGTCTCGCCGCCGGGTTCGACAAGGACGCTCGTGTGCCCGACGCGGCGCTGCGGCTCGGCTTCGGTTTTATCGAAGTGGGCACGGTGACGCCGCGTCCGCAGCCGGGGAACACAAAGCCGCGGCTGTTCCGGCTCGACGAGGACCGGGCGGTGATCAACCGGATGGGTTTCAACAGCGGCGGGCTCGATGCGGTCGTGGCACGGCTGTCGCGGCGCCGGCCCGGCGGCATTGTCGGCGTCAACCTCGGCAAGAACCGCGACAGCGCCGACGCCGCCACCGATTATGCCGAAGGCATCCGCCGCGTCGCCGGGCTCGCCGATTATCTGGTGGTCAACATCTCCTCGCCAAACACCCCCGGATTGCGCGAGCTGCAAGCCCGCCCGGTGCTGGCGGTCCTGCTCGAGCGCCTGATCGAGGCGCGTGACAAGACGGGCCGGCAACCACCGCTGCTGCTCAAGATTGCGCCGGATCTGACTTCGAACGAATGCGGCGACATCGCCGAGGTGGCGCTCGGCACCGGCATCGACGGGCTGATCATCGCCAACACGACGATCGAGCGCCCGCCCGGTCTCGTCAGCCGCCATGCGGGCGAAACCGGCGGGCTCAGCGGCCGCCCGCTATTCGCCCGCTCGACCGCGGTGCTCGCCGACATCCATCGGCAGACCCGGGGCCGGCTGCCGCTGATCGGGGTGGGCGGGGTCGCACGCGCCGAGGATGCCTATGCCAAGATCTGCGCCGGCGCCAGCCTGGTGCAGCTTTATACCGCTCTGGTGTTCGAGGGTCCGGCGCTGATCCGCCGGGTCGGCGACGGCCTCGCAGCGCTGCTCCACCGCGACGGGTTTTCTTCGGTTGCCGAGGCGGTCGGCACTGGGCTCACACCGCCGCGGCCACCGGCGGCAAACCGGTCCGCGGCGCAGCGTGCTGCCCCGCTCTGATGTGCTCAGCCTGCGTGTCATTGGTCATTCCCGGCGCCCTCGCCCTTCCGCGCGGCGGTGGTCAGTCGCTCGAATTCGGCCATGGTCTCGCAGCTGCGGACTTCGCGGCACGGGTCCTTGCTGATTTCGGCGATCATTGCGCGACGATCGTGCCGGGCCTGCTCGATCAGAGGATAACGAAACGACGTCCGGGTCCCTTCACCCACCGAGAACGTCCGATAGCTGAACTTGCCGCCGCGCTCGATCAGCGGACTGATATAAAGATCCGGCTTCATCATCGCTCCTCGCCAATGCGAACTCGCGGGTTGCCAACTTAAACGGACCGGGGCGGCCTCATGCTCCGCAACATCTCGTAACCGTCGGTAAAAGCATGCGGGCGAATGAGATAGCACGGCGGCGTCAGGGCCGCGTCAGCATGCCGCAGCAGACCCTCGACGACGCCTGACCGCAATATCCCCTCAATCACCCGAGCCTGCCCCAATGCCCGTGCCGTCCATTTCCGGAATTGCCGCAATGGCAGAGCGTTACGACGGGTTTATCCTCGATCTGTGGGGGGTGATCCATGATGGTGTCGCACCACTGCCTGGCGCTCTCGACTGCCTCGCTGCGCTCATTGCTGCCGGGAAGCGCGTGGCACTGCTGTCGAACGCGCCGCGCCGTGCCGACGACGTGGTCCGGCGAATCGCCCAGATCGGAGTGCCGATCGGGACTTATCACCACGTCATGTCGTCGGGTGAGGAGGCCTGGCAATATTTGCGCCACCGGGACGACCCGTTCTACGCGGCACTGGGGCGGCGTTGCCTGCACATCTGCTCGGACCGCGACCTCGAAATCCGCGACGGGCTCGATCTCGACTGGGTCGATACCGCCCGAGATGCGGACTTCATCCTCAACACCGGGCCGGCGGGCTGGGACGACACGATCGAAGATTATGCACCGCTGCTGCGCCGCTGCTTGGCGCGCGGCCTGCCGATGATCTGTGCCAACCCCGATCTCGTGGTCATGCACGGCGCCCGCCTGGCGCTGTGCGCCGGTGCGCTCTCACAATGGTACGAAGAGCAGGGCGGCCGGGTGCGATGGCACGGCAAGCCCTACCGCTCGGTTTACGACAGCTGCCTCTGCCTGCTCGGGATCGCGGACCGCTCGCGCATCCTCGCCGTCGGCGACAGCCTGCGCACCGACATCGCCGGAGCCGCAGCGGCAGGTCTCGACAGTCTCTTTATCGCCGGCGGGATCCACGCGCACGATTTCGGGGTGACCGACAATGCGGGACCCGATCCGGCCCGCCTCGAGGCGGCGCTGGCCGCGGGCGGCTACGCCCCGGTGGCCGTCGCCGGCCGGTTCCGCTGGTGAGCGCGTCGGCCGGCAACCGCCTCGGAGGCGTCAGTGACTGGCAGCATGCAGGATCGCCGCGCGCAGCCCGGTATCATATCCGAGCCCGGTTAGTGTCATGATCGCGGTGGGCGGCGAGGATCCAGACGAGCGGATCAGCCCCTTGCGTTCGAGCGCCGCCCAGACCGACGGATTGCGCAGCCCGCTTGCATCGCGCGAGGCTACGACGGCCTCGCCGACATGAAAGTGATCGCCATGCGGATAAGGGAGGCGCAGCAGCTCGATGCTGCCGGGCTCGTCGCCGGCTCGCGAATAATCCGGCAGGCGGGCGAGCTCTTGCAGCAGGGTCAGGGTCTTCAGCTGCAAGGAATTGAGATTGAGCGGGTTTCGTTTGACGGGCATGACTGACCTCTGATTAGCGCCGTGCCGGCCCGCGTGCAACAGCGCCCCGCAACCGCCAGCGAGTGCCATCCCGGAGGGTTCGCGGATGGCCGCCCAGTTCAGCCGGCGGCGATCGCGCCGAGACCGGCGCCCGCCCGATTGCCGCCCGCCCGATTGCCGTCCGCCTGATTGCTGTCCGCCTGGTTGCTGTATGGGAAGAGCGGCCGCGGGACGCCCCGAACCGCTGCACCCTCGGCCCACCACAGGCTGCCGATGAGCGGCAGATGATCGGATGCCAGCCGTGCCACCGGCGAGCGGTAGACCTGCACGTCGCGCAGCACGGCAGGACCATCGGCGTAAATGCGGTCGAGCGGCAGCATCGGCATCCAGGATGGGAACGTGCGCGGCGCGGCACTCGGCCCGAGACAGCGGTCGAGCGCGCGGATGCCGCCGCTGCGCCCGCGCCACTCGTTCAAATCGCCGACCAGCAGCACCGCATCTGCGGCATCGCGGCCGGGGGTGCACGGCTCCCGCAGCGCCGCGATCAAGCGATCGGCTTGCCATCTCCGCTCGCCGGCATGCAGTCCAAAATGCGTGGCCACCACGCGCAGCCTCCGCTCGCCGATCATCAATTCGACATCGAGTGCCGCACGCGGCTCGTAGACCCACACGGCGAGATCGATCGCGCGTGCGGCAATGACCGGAAACCGGGTCAGGATCGCGTTGGCGAACCGCCCGCGCCGGCCGCGCGCGCCGCCTGCGAGGATCACCCGCCGGCCGGTCGCCGCGGCGAGATAGCTTGCCTGATCGTCGTGCGGGCCGCTCGCGCGCCGTATCCCGACTTCCTGCAGGCAAGTCACGTCGGCATCGATCTCGCGCAGCACCGCGGCGATTCGCCCGGGCTCGTAGCGGCGATCGACCCCGACACAGCCATGGATATTGTAGGTGGCGATTGTAAGTGCCGGCCGGTGCGAGCCCATGGTGGCGAGGCGCCGCACCGGGCTGCGGTAATCCTGCATCGATCGGCCCGGGATGACTGACATGTCGGGCGAACATCCTCCTCAGCAAAATCCAGCCGGCCGCCGCCCGTTGCCGGCGCGGATCAGCCCGGTCCACGGCGGCATATGACACGACCGCCGGCGCTCGTCATCCTGTTCCGATGACCCGGCTGTCGGATCAATTTGCCGCGGCACCGCGGCGCGGTAATACGAGGGCAGCGAGGCAGTGACCGACCCGTGAGCCGGTATGAGGAGCAAACCCATGCTAAAAGGTAAAGTCGCGATTGTGACCGGCTCGACCAGCGGGATCGGGCGCGGCATCGCCAGCGCGCTCGCGGCCCAGGGCTGCAGCCTGATGCTGAACGGCTTTGGCGATCCCGACGCAATCGAGCGGCTGCGGGCCGGGTTCGCCACCAAACACCGCGTCGCGGTGGGCTATCATCCGGCGGACATGGCAAAGCCGTCCGAAATCCGCCAGCTCGTCAGTGAAACCGTCGAGCGCCTCGGCAGCGTCGATATCCTTGTCAACAACGCCGGCATCCAGCATGTGGCCAAGCTCACCGATTTTCCCGAGGACCGCTGGGATGCGGTGATCGCGGTCAACATGAGCGCCGCGTTCCACGCGATCAAGGCCGCTCTGCCGCATATGCTGGCGCGTCGCTGGGGCCGCATCATCAACATCGCATCCGCGCACGGCCTCGTCGCGAGCGGCGAAAAAGCCGCTTATGTTACCGCCAAGCACGGGCTCGTCGGCTTGACCAAGGTAGTGGCGATCGAGAACGCCAATGAGGGCATCACCTGCAACGCGATCTGCCCCGGCTGGGTGCTGACCTCGCTGGTGCAGGCGCAGATCGAAAGCCGCGCTGCGGCCGAGGGCATCGCGTTCGATAAGGCGCGCGAGAACCTGTTGCGCGAGAAGCAACCAATGCTCGATTTCACCACACCCGACGAAATCGGGGCACTGGCGGTGTTCCTGTGTGGTGCGGCGGCGAAGACGATAACCGGCACCGCCTTGTCCGTCGATGGCGGCTGGGTCGCGCAATAGGGAGCCGGCCCGCCGCAGCATCACGGATGCAGGTTGGCGTTGGCGACGGGGGCCGGCTTGACAACCGACTGCCACAACCGTAGGGGTTCAGACCTGCCGATCCCGCATTCGACCCTCATGCTCGATACCAAGCACGCCCGTCTCAGCGGCCGTCTCGTGATCATCGGCTTTGGCAGTATTGGTCAGGGTGTCCTGCCGCTGCTGCTGCGCCACATCGATATCGAGCCGTCGCGGATCTCGATCCTGACGGCCGAGACGCGTGGCCGCGAAATGGCCGGCGAATACGGGATCGCCTTCGAGGAAACGCTGCTGACCCGCAACAATTACCGGGATCTGCTGCTGCCCCGCATCGCCACCGGCGACTTCCTGCTCAACCTGTCGGTGGACGTGTCGAGCACGGCGTTGATCGAATTGTGCCAGCAGCGCGGCGCACTTTATCTCGACACCTGCATCGAGCCGTGGCCGGGCGGCTACACCGATCCGGGCCTGTCGCCCTCGGCACGCTCGAACTACGCGCTGCGGGAAGGTGCGTTGGCGCTGCGCCACCGCTTCCCGGATGGCCCGACCGCGGTGGTCACACACGGCGCCAATCCCGGTCTCGTCTCCCATTTCGTCAAGCAGGCGCTGCTCGACCTGGCTCGGGCGAACGGTCTCGCCGTTGCGGCGCCGGACAGCCGCGCCGGCTGGGCCGGCCTCGCCCGGCGCCTCGGCATCAAGGTCATTCATATTGCCGAGCGCGACACCCAGGTCGCTTCGATCCCCAAGGGACCGGGCGAATTCGTCAACACCTGGTCGATCGACGGCTTCGTCAGCGAAGGCTCGCAACCGGCCGAGCTCGGCTGGGGAACACATGAGCGGCAATTTCCCGCGGATGGCGGCCGCCATCCATTCGGGAGCGGCGCGGCGATCTATCTGACCCGGCCCGGTGCCGCCACCCGGGTGCGCAGCTGGACGCCGCTCGAAGGGCCCTATCACGGGTTTCTGATCACGCATGGCGAATCGATCTCGATCGCCGATTTTCTGACCGTGATGCAGGATGATGAGCCGCGCTACCGCCCGACCTGTCACTACGCCTACCATCCGTGTGACGACGCGGTGTTGAGCCTGCACGAATTCGCCGGCAAGAACTGGCGCCTGCAGCCGCGCAAGCGGCTGTTGATGGAAGAGATCACCAAAGGCGTGGACGAGCTCGGCGTGCTCTTGATGGGCTCGCCCAAGGGCGTCTACTGGTTTGGCTCGCGACTCACCATCGGCGAGGCACGGCGGATCGCACCGCACAACAACGCGACCTCCTTGCAGGTGACGGCGGCGGTGCTGGGCGGCGTCGTGTGGGCTCTTGAGCATCCGCGTGCCGGGATCGTCGAGCCCGAGGATCTCGATTTTCACCGCGTGCTCGAGATCGCCCGCCCCTATCTCGGCGAGATGGTCGGCGCCTATGGCGACTGGACCCCGCTCGACGGCCGCGAAACCTTGTTTGCCGAGGATCTCGACCGCAACGATCCATGGCAGTTCAAGAACTTCAGGGTCCTCTGATCGAGTCCCGCAGCGCTGCTGCGATTGCCGACGCCGGCTGCGCTATTCCTTCAGCGCCACGGCGATCTCGTTGGCGAGCTGGCGCGGCCGATACGGCTTTTTCAACAGGTGCTGCACCGGCCCGAACCCGGCGGTATATCCGGAGGCGAACAGCACCTTGAGCCCCGGCATCTGCTCGACCGCACGCCGCGCGACCTCGATGCCATCGATGCCGGGCATCACGATATCGGTGAACAGGACATCAATGCGCACGCCGTCGCCCAGCATCGACAGTGCGGTGGCGCCGTCCTCGGCAGTCAGCACCGTATAGCCGCAATCCTCCAGCACCCTGCTCGCATAGTCGCGGACATCGGGGTCGTCCTCGACAACCAAGATCGTCTCATGCGCCGAATTGACCTGCATGGCCACGCCGCCCATCAACCCTGCCAGCCCGAGATCATCGGCCGCTCTCAACCCTCACCATACGCCCGGCGAATCAACACGACCACTGCTCCTAAGGGTCATGCCGGAATAGCGTTTTTCTAAAGCGCAGCAGACTGGCCGCTGTCAATGGCGAAAACGGCGCGTGCCGCTGAACACCATCGCGAGGCCGGCGGCATCGGCGGCGGCGACAACCTCGGCATCGCGCACCGAGCCGCCGGGCTGGATGACCGCGACGGCCCCGGCGGCGATCGCCGCTTCGAGCCCGTCGGCGAACGGGAAGAATGCGTCCGAGGCGAGCACCGAGCCGCCGGTCGGAGATCGCGACAGCCCAGCCGCGCGGCCGGTCTCGGCGGCCCGGGCGGCGGCGATCCTGACGCTGTCGACGCGGCTCGGCTGGCCCCCGCCGATGCCGACCGTGGCGCCATCGCGGGCAAACACGATCGCGTTCGACTTGACGTGCTTGGCAACGGTGTCGGCGAACAGGAGATCGGCGATCTCAGCCGGGCTCGGCGCGCGCCGGGTGACGATGTGCAAATCGTCCGGGGTCAGCACCCGCGCGTCTCGCTCCTGCATCAGGATGCCGCCCGCCACCGAGCGAAATCCGAGCCCCGGCGCCGCGGGGTCGGGCATGCCGCCGGTCACCAGGAGCCGCAGCGCCACCCTGCGGGCAAGCACGGCCGCAGCCGCAGCTGCCGCTTGCGGGGCAATCACCAGCTCGACAAAGCGGCTGCCGATCGAGTCGGCGGTGGCGAGATCGAGCGGCCGGTTGAGCGCCACGACCCCGCCGAACGCGCTTTGCGGGTCACAGGCATAAGCCCTATCCCAGGCTTCGCGCAGGCTGGCACCGGTCGCGACGCCGCAAGGGCTCGCATGCTTGACGATCGCGACCGCCGGCAGTGCGAACTCGGCGACCAGCTCGAAGGCCGCATCGGCATCGAGGTAATTCGTGTAGGACAGCTCGCGGCCCTGCAGTTGCCGCGCGCTCGCCACCCCCGGTCGCGCCTCGTCACTGCGATAGGTCGCACCAGCCTGATGCGGGTTTTCGCCATAGCGCAGAGGGTGCGCCAGATGGCCGCCGAGAACCGCCGTCTGCGGCCAGGCTTCGCCGGTCTCGCGCGCCATCCACCGGGCAATCGCCGCGTCGTAAGCCGCGGTCGCCGCGTAGGCCTTGCCGGCGAGCCGGCGGCGCAGCGCCATGCCGGTCGCCCCATTGCCGGCTTCGATCTCGGCCAGCACGGTGGGGTAGTCGGCGGGATCGCCGACCACGGTCACGGCATCGTGGTTCTTGGCGGCGGCCCGCAGCAGCGCGACACCGCCGATGTCGATGTTTTCGATCGCCGCCTCGCGCCCGGCACCGGCAGCGACGGTCGCGGCGAACGGGTAGAGATTGCAGGCCAACAGATCGATCGGTGCCAGACCGTGCTGCGCCAGCTCGGCCAGATGGCCGGCCCGGTCGCGGCGCGCCAACAGCCCGCCATGGATTGCCGGATGCAAGGTCTTGACCCGGCCGTCGAGAAGCTCCGGCATGCCGGTGACGGTCGCCACCTCGCGCACCGCCAGTCCTGCCGCGGCGAGCGCCTGCGCCGTGCCTCCGGTGGAAATCAGCTCGATCCCGCGCGCTGCCAGGGCAGCGGCGAAATCGACAATGCCGGTCTTGTCGCTGACCGAGAGCAGCGCGCGGCGAATCGGCGGCGGGTTCTGCATCGGCCGGGTATAGGATCGGATCGGAGCCGCGGCAAGCCTGCCCGATCGACCGGGCAGGTTAGCCGCAAGGGCTAGCGAGCGTGCGCGAGCGATGCGAGCAGCGCCGCCACTGCGATCGCCGCCACCGCCAGGCCACCCCAGCCCCACCCGTTCTCCGCCGCCCAGCTGCAGCCGATCAGCAACAGGCCGACAGCGATCACCCGTTTGACCACAGCAGCGTGTCCAAGGCCGCCACGCAGCGCCTGCTGGTAATAATGCTGGCGGTGCGCCTCCCAGATCTTCTCGCCGCGCAGCAGCCGCCGGCCAAGGGTGAGCGTCGCATCGGCGAGGAAGTAGAGCGGCAGGATCAGCGCCGCCATCCAGTGGCCGCGCACCATGGCCGCGATCAGCAGAAAGCCGGTCAGATAGCCGAGCGGCACGCTCCCGACATCGCCGAGAAAAACCCGCGCCGGCGACCAGTTCCAGCACAGGAAGCCCAAGGCCGCGCCGCAGATCGCGGCGGCGAGCGCCGCGGCGGCGGGATCGAACCCGCGGCCGAGCGTCGCGAGCAGCAGAAGCCCGCCGCCGATCATCGCCGCCTCGCTGCCGGCGAGCCCATCGATCCCATCCATGAAGTTGAACAGGTTGATCCACCACATCCATAAGAGGCCGAGCGTGACAAAGGCGGCGACCGTACCGACGCGGGGCAGCAACCCATGATGCGGGAAGACCCACAATCCGACCGCCACCGCCGCTGCCTGTGCGGCAAGTCGGGTCAACGGGCTCAGATCACGCAGATCGTCGAGCCAGCACACGACCGCCAGCAGCAATGTGGCGCAAAGAACTGCCGCGATCGCCGGCGGCGCCTCGCCGGACAGGCCGAGCGCCAGCCAAGCGAGGAGGATCGTGCCAACCGGCGCGATCCCGCCACCGCGTGGTGTCGCGACGACGTGAGAGGACCGCTCGTTGGGATGATCGAGCACGCCGCGGCGGGCGAGGACCGGGATCAGCGATCGCGTCACCACCGCGCAGACGAGCGCGCTCGCCGTTGCGACCGCCGCTACGGTGACCGATTGGCCGATGGTGAGGTGGGCGATTCCCGGTAAGATCCGGGGCAGGCTAGCCGGCAACGGGCTCACGGCGCAGCGCCCAGCGCACATCGGTTCCGCCGGCGGCGACGGTCCCGCTCAGCACGACCTGCTGGGTTCGCTGCGCCTCCCCCGAGCCCAGATAGACGCTTTCGCCGATGCCCATCCCTGCGCCGGCGGCACGCAGCCGCCAAACCGCACCACCGGGCAGGCGCAGCACTGCGGCCGCCTCCTCCGCGGTCAGCGAGGCCTCGACCGAGGGATGCAGATGGAAGCGCACCGTGAAGGTCGCGCCAGGCCGACCGGTCAGACGATCCTCGCCGCGTAGATCCTCCCCGTCCGCCGACAGGAACAGCTCGCGCCGGTAGGTCAGACCAAAGCGGTCGCGATAGCCGTCGTGCGCCGCCGACACCCATTGCTGCCCGTCATGCTCGGAATGCTCGCAATCGACCGAGATCGGGGTCCGGGCAAATTCGCCGTCGTCGCGGATCTCGACCGAATTGGTATCGGCGACGACCAGCACCGAGTGCGCCGCGCTGGCCCGCGCGACGCGCCACCAATTCGCCCGCGGGCCGCGATAGGCGCCGCAATTGACGATGATCCGGTCGCGCTCATGGCTCATCTCAAAGGACAGCGCGCCGGCATGCGCGTGCTCGTCGAAGCCGGGCGGCGGCGAGCGTCCGGTATCCACCAAAACCAGCGTTTTCCCGGCTTGCAGCCGGTCGAAGCCGCTGTCGGGCGCGTGCGTCGGGGCGCGCCCGCGGGCTTCGGACCGGGTCAGGGCGAGATCGATCATGACCCCGTCTTCCTCGACGGCACCGTTGAACAAGGCGAGGCGGCGGTCACCATGACGAAACAGCCGCAGCACCGGCGCCATTCGTTCCACCGCATCCTGCAGCGCGCTCGGCGGGTCGACCCTCGCCGCTCGCAGCACCGCGCGCACATCGACGAGGTCGCGAAGCACTTCGAGCTGCACGGACGGGTTGCGCGAGCGATGGCCGCCATCGGGAAAGAGCTGCGCCGGCAGCTCCCGGGCGAGCACCTTCAGCACCTTGGCAAGCCGCCCTGCCCGCCCGTCCAGCATCGCGGTGCCGGCGACCAGTCCCTTCAGCGCGCGCAGCCTTGCGGCGCCGTCCTGCTCCCAGGCGGCGGTGCGCGCCAGATGGCGCAGCTGTCCGGCAAGGCTGATCAAGATGGCACGGCGAAAGGCCGGGTCCTGGTCGCGCCCGGCAATGTCGCCGAAGCAGGCGAGGGTCGTAAACAGCCGCGTCGCCAGCACATCCGAGCGCCAGGCGATCGTGTGCCAGGGGATGCGCGCGGCGAACCAGCTGCGCATCAGCTCGCCGGCCGCCTGCCGGCCGCTGGGCCCGATCGCGACGACATCGGGCAGCCAGCCGAAACCGTGCCAGGCGGCTAGCCAATCGGCCCCGGCGGCGGGCGGAAACCAGCGCGGCGATGGGTTGCGCACCAGCTCGCCGGCAAGCTCGACGTCGCCGGCAACGATCGCGGCACCGTGCTTCGGATCAGCGGGCCAGGGCGAGGCGATCTTGAAGCTGGGCTCGGCGGCGACCCGCCCTATCAGCGTGTAACGGTACAGCGGGCTGGCTGCGAGCCGCGCCAAGGTCTTGCGCCGCCGCCGCAGCCACCAGCCCGGAGCTCCCCGCGCGCGGTGCATCGGCAGCTCCCCCCTGCTCGCGCCGGCCGGTATCGTCATTTGCCCGCCGCCCCTCGGCCATGTTCTCGCGGGTGGGCAGCGCCGGGACCGCCATCCTCACGCCCGACCGCAAAGCTCATAGGGCTTCGTAACAAGGAAACCCGGAGGCCGCAAGCCGCCGGGTCACGGCCGGTGCTTACGCGTCGGCCCGTTTGAGGAGCCGTGCGCAGTAGAATCCGTCCACCCCGTCATAGGCCGCGAAATGGCAGGGCAGGGTGCGCAGATCGCCACACGGGGTGATCCACTCCGCTTCGGCGCCGATCTCGGCCGGATCGATCGGTTGCCGCATCACCGGCGCACCGGCGCGCAGCAGCGCCTCAATCCGGTCGAGCCCCTCTTCAGGCTCGAGCGAGCAGGTGCAGTAGACCAGCGTGCCGCCTGGCGGCAGCATGTCGATCGCCGCAAGCAGCAGGTTTTCCTGCACAACCGAAAGGCGCGCGACGTCCTCGGGCAGCTTGAGGTGCGGCACGTCCGGATGACGCCGGATAGCACCCGTGGTTGTGCACGGCGCATCGAGCAGCACCGCGTCGATTGGATGATCCGGACGCCAGGTCAGCGCATCGGCGGCGACCGCTTCGATCGGCAGATCGAGCCGGCCAAAATTGGCGATCAGCCGCTCGAGGCGGCGCGGCGAGCGGTCGACCGCGGTGACCCGCGCCCCGGCAGTCGCGAGCTGCGCGGTCTTGCCGCCCGGTGCCGCGCACAAATCGACGACCGCGCGGCCGGCAACATCCCCGAACAGGCGCGCCGGAAGTGCCGCGGCGGCATCCTGAACCCACCAGGCGCCTTCGCTGTAGCCGGGCAGCGCCATCACCGACCCGCCGGCCGGACGGCGCAGCGTGCCGGTCGGCAACAGTGTCCCCTGCAATTTGCCGCACCAGCCCTCAGACGCGCTGCGCAGGGTCAGATCGAGCGGCGCCTCCTTCAAATGCGCGGTGGCGATCGCCCGCGCTACCGCCTCGCCGTAGCTGCGCGTCCACGACCGCCACAGCCAGTCGGGCGTATTCAATCGCGCCGCGTCCTGGGCTTCGAGGTAGCCGGGGCCTTCGACGCTCAACCGGCGCAGCACGGCATTGACCAGCCCTTTATGGGAAAGAAACCCGCGATGCTGCGCGAGATCGACGCTGGTCGCCACCGCCGCATGCGCTGGGGTGCGCAGGAACATCAGCTGGGCCACGCCGAGCCGCAGAATGTCGTGCACCGTCGCGGCACGGGGCGCCAGCGGGGTGCTCAGACACAGCGCGACAAGCGCATCGATCTGACCCAGCCGGCGCAGCGTGGTGGCGACGAGGAGACGAGCAAAGGCCCGGTCCCGGCCGGACAGCCGGGGCATCGACGGGCTCTCGTCGATTGCATCGTCGAGAGCGCGCTTGCGGCGCAGCACCACACCAATCAGGTCGAGCGCGGCATCACGCGCCGTCGGCACTTGGGACATCAACGTACTTCTACCGCTTGAAAAGGCCCAGTCGAAGAACCCGATCCGCCGAACTTGCCGGGGCAAACGTCGGTCCCAAGGGTTCGGTTCCCGGTGGCGCTCGGTTCCGGACGGCATTCGGCTTCCGCGGGTTCTGCAAATCGATATGGCTACCCGCCGTGTGCAGTTGATGTGCTGCGGGCCGATGCCACATTCTGGTCATGGACCAAACGCCTCGAAAATACCGCCCGCCCGCGCTGCGAGCTGATGCGGCGCGACCAGGAACACCCTGCGCGACCGCACCGGCGGGGACGGCCGCACCGGCGGGGATGACCGCACCCTTGCGGACGGCCGCACCGGCGAACGCGATCGTCCCGCCGCGGCCGCAGCAGCAAGAGATCGGCGGACCCGCCGGCCCAGAGCCGACCCGCTACGGGGACTGGGAATATAACGGACGCTGCACCGACTTCTGAGCCGGCTTGTTCCCAGCCTGTTGGCCGCAACGACTCTGTTGGCCGCAACGACTCTGCTGGCCGGGGACGAGCCTGAGGGCCGGGGACGAGCCTGCTGGCCATGACGAGTTGCTTGCCGCGACGGCGCACCAGGCTCATGCTTCGCCCGAGGTGACTGCGCGGAGCGCGTGTGATGCTTGGAGGCTCGCCGACATCACCGAGCAGCAGTGCCGGCTCCGATCTTGCCATCGGACAGCGCTTGTCGCCGGCGGGCGGGGTCGAGATCGGCGGTATCGATCTCACCGAGCCGCTGTCGGCAGCGTCGCGCAATCGGATCCTCGAGGTACTCCTGCGCCATCACGTCGTTGTTTTCCCAGGTCAGCATTTGACCCGCGAGCAGCAATTCGCCTTCTCGCAGAATTTTGGCGAGGTCGAGGCCAAGCGCGCCGGGTCGGGAAAGCGATCCGGTATCGCCCATATCATCTCCAACCTCGACGCGGCCGGGCGACCTGTCGACCGCTCGTCTTCACCGGTCAGCAACTACCGCTGGCACACCGACAAATCGTATCACGCGCTACCGCCGATGCTGACGACGCTGTACGCGGTCGAGGTGCCGGAATGCGGTGGCGACACCGAATTCGCCAACACCGCGATGGGCTACGCGGCGCTGCCGGCGGCGACGCAACGCGACATCGCCGGGCTGCGTGTCGTGTTTCGCTGGGGCGCCCGCAGCGATGCGGCCGCCGCCTTGCCGGCCGCGCCTGGAATAGCCGCTCCTGGAATAGCCGCTCCTGGAATAGCCGCTCCGGGTCCCGCCGCAGCCGAACGTGAGGCGGTCGATCACCCGCTGGTGCGCACCCATCCCGAGACCGCCGCGCGAGCGCTCTATCTGGGGAATCACTCGTCGCACATCCTGGGCCTGCCCGAAGCCGACGGCCGCGCGCTTCTCGATCGCCTGCTCGCTCATACCACAGAGCCACGGTTCGTCTACGCCCATCGCTGGCGGCAGGGAGACCTGCTGATGTGGGACAACCGCTGCCTGCTGCACCGCGCGATGGCCACCTACCGGTTGGACCGCGACCGGCGGGTTCTGCATCGGACCGTGATGGCCGGCACCGCGCCGATCTAGACGCACTTCGCAGAGCCCGCTTTCCGATCACCCTGTCGGCTGCGGACGCAGCTGGTTGCGGTTTCCGGCAAGCGCCGGCGCCGGCCGGGCCACCGCGTTGCTGCGGGCGAGTTCGGCGGCGACAATGCGGCGCGCCGCGGCCAGGATGATGACCAGCACGTAGAAACCGTCATACATCGCCTGGGTCACAAAGGAGCCGCCGGCGCAATAGCCAATCAGCGCCGCCTGCGCCATTCGCCCGAGATTGTTCGCCCATAAGAGATCGGGATCGCCGCGCGAGCGTCGGATCAGCCATTGCGCATCGACCGCGGCGCTGGCCACGATCGCGATGAAGATCGCCAGCCCGGGAAATCCGTGTGCCCCCAGCATCTCGAACCAGATGCTGTGCGGCGCACGCGGTATTTCCAGTGGCCTCAGCCCGCTGCCCCACAGCTGCGCGTTGACCGAGGCCGGATCGAACGACCAATGAAAGCCGGCTCCGGTAATCGGATGCTTCTTGGCCATGGCCCAGGCCAGCCGCCAGAAATAGAGCCGATCCTCAGCCGAGGTATCCTGCTGGTAGGTGTCGATAGTGTCCATCCGCGACAGCCATTCGGGGGGCGCGAAATTCCACACACCGATCGCAGCGACGGCGATCATCATCGTCATCGCGAGCTTGCGCCGGGAGCGCCACCACAGCATCGCGCCCATCGCGCACAACGCCACCAGCGCGCCGCGCGAATAGGTGAAGATGTCACCGAGAAAGGTGAGCCCGATCAGGACCAGCAGCAGCCGTTTGACCGCCGGTTTCTGCGCCCGCTCGCGCACATAGAACATCATCGGCAGGGTCATCGTCAGCGCGAGGCCGAGATCATTGTTGTCGCCGATCATCGTGCCGGTCGGCCCGTAGATGCGGGCTGCGCCATGCGAGATCAGCAGCGTGTAGACACCGCCCTTGATCCCGTAAAACGCGATCGAGAAGACGCATACGACGATCAGCTGATCGAGCCGGACGCGCGACGTCGTCAGCGTATAGGCGACGACCGTCATCAGCAGCATCTTCTCGGCAAGGTTCCAGTTTTGATAGATCTGGTCGGGTGGACCAGTGCCGAACACTGACGTCACCGAAATCCAAACCCCAAGGAGGAGCAGCAGCCCGGTGGTCTTGTTGGCTGGCGGAAACTTCGATTCGCGCTGCGACAACAGCCAAGCCAGCAGTGTCGCCACCGCGATCGTCATCGAATACGGAAGATCGGCGAAGAACCCGCCCCACACGTCTTTCTGCGGGTTCATCAGCGAGATCCAGTACCACATCAGGATCCCGATAAACGGCCCTTCAAGGAAGATGAACGGCAACAGCGCAGCAAACACGGTGACCAGCACAAGACCGCGCATAATCGTAGAACTCCTCGAGGGTCATTTCGCCGGGGGCCGGTTCCGGCGGCTGACACTCCGCTACGGTGCCGGAGAATCGGCCTGATTGGTTAAAGAGCCGGCAATGGTTGCGACGGGTTTTCCTCCCTGCCCGATTTCCCTTTTGACCTCACCCGCCGGTGCAGCCCTCGCAAACGCGCCCCTCGCCGGTAGAGCCTCCGGGTTGTGCCTTGTCTGCTCAGCACGGCGCGTTGCTTCCGCTTCCATCGCAAGGTTGACCGGCACCACGAGTTCCTGCTTTTAGAAGGAATGGACAAGATTCCTGAGAGAATTCGCAAGGCGTTTCAACACTGGACCGAACGGCCCGAAGACATCGCGCGGCGCCGCCCGGCGATCGCCCGGGTGGGTTCACGTGACGGCATCGTGGGGTCTTGCCTGCGCCTGCGACACACGGTCGCTCTTCCGCTCGCACTCGCCTGTCTCGGTGGCGGCCGGTATTGCGCCATCGCCGCTCCCGCCGCGCGCGCGACCGTGGCCACGACTGCGCCGGGTGATGCCGAAAGCGCCAACCGGATCACGGTCACCAACCGGAGCGGCACCGTGATCGGCCGCTACCCATTCCAGTTCGGCCGCCCGTTTCTCGATGGCGCCATCGCCCATTCGCCGCAGGTGCTGCTGGATGGCCGTGCGCTCCCGACCCAGGCCGACATCAAAAACCGCTACCCGGACGGCTCGGTCGCGTTCGCGGTGATCGCCGTGGTGATCCCGGACCTGCAACCGGGTGTGCCCCGGACCCTCACTTTCGCGGATGTGCCGGCGCATCGCAACGCGCCGCTGACCCGGGCCCAGATGCTCGACCCGGCCTATGATTTCGACGCGGCGATGACACTGATCTCCGGCACCGCGGCGACGCCGGCGAAGCTGATCGCCGGCGCCGGCAAATGCATACCGCCTATGGTTGCTGGAGATTGCACGCAACCGGCCGGTTGGCTGCCGGTCACGGATGCCGGGTTCGACATCACCGTGGACGGCACCCCCTACCAAATCACCGGGATCAACTTCTCGTCGCTGGCATCGGACTGGTCGAACTTTTTCAGCCTGATCCAGGCGCATTTGCCGGCCGGCCTGACGATCGCCCAGACCGCGAATTACACGAAATATCTGATCACCGCGGCAAGCGGCGCCAGCGCCACGCTGTCCTATGCTTCGGCCCCGACCGCTGCAGGCGTCACCGACTTGTCCGCGATGATGGGTTGGACCTCGGGATCGGCCGGGGTGTCGCTGACCCAGGGGCGAGCTGCCGGGCCGGGGAATACCGCGGGTGCCGACGCGCGCACGATGCTGTCGAATGGCGACTATACGCTGTGGACCTCTGGGCCGGTCGCGCAGACCATCATGCTCGGCGACGACAGCCCGGCGCGCAAATACGACATCGGCTTCGGCGACGGCTATCATCCGTTCCGGCCGCGCTTCTACGCGACCTTCTGGCCGCAGACCCACCAGGTCTTCGTCCGCGCGGTTGGCGAAAACGATCTGATCACCGAGCTCGAAGACCTGTCCTACAAGCTGTCGATCAGCGCCGGCTACCGGTCGCCGAGACTTGTCTACACCGCCGATCTCGCCGGCGGCCAGAAGCCCGACGCGAAAACCGATCCGGCGATGACCGTGTGGACCCGGCGCTTCTGGCTTGGCGGCGCCCCACCGGACCAGGTCGATGTCGATTACCACCTCGCCTATCTGACCTCGACCCGGTTCATCCCGAACTACGATCCGACCGTCACCATCGGCGCCGCTACGATCGCCGGCGAATACGCCGATTATTGGACCAAGCGCCGGCATGATCTCTATGACGGCACCTGGGATGGCGGCGGCCCGTGGCAGAGCGGCATGGGGGCGCCCGGCGACCGCCAGGACATTGCTCCGGAGCCGACCTGGGACGTGTACTGGCTCTATACCGGCGATTGGCGCATGCGCATCCTGTCACTGGGGGCTGCCGACCTCGCCGGAGCCTGGCCGATGAATTTGCGCGAGAGCGACCCGAGAAAGCGGCTGCTGGCCAGCGATCCTCTACCCGGCAGCGGTCGGGCCGGCACCGGCTACGGCCGGCCATTCTCGGTCACCGACCGTCGCTCGATCGGTCCGGTGCCGATGATCGCCGGGCTCGGCGAACTGCTCTATCACGCGGCGTCGCAAGGGGCTCCGGCCGCGGACCAGCCAAAGGTGGTCGGGCCGTTGAACCAGCTGCCGCACTGGTCGTCCGAGGCCTCGCACGAGCCCGATCCGTTCTACGTCCCGTATCTTCTGACCGGAGATCCCTACTACCTTCAGATGATGGAGTCGTGGGCGGCATTCGACGTAGCCTCGGATTGGGGGCTCAACACCTCGAACTGGCAGGGACGCGGCCCGACCGGCGCCGAGGGCGGCGCCTTTGATGAATTGCGGGGCGATGCGTGGCTGCTGGTGCACCGCGCCGAGACCGCTTTCGCGATCCCCGATGGCGATCCGCTCAAGACCTACTTCATCGAAGAGACGAATTCCGACATCGCCCGCTGGGAGGGCGCGCTCGGGATCGCCGGCACGGTGTTCGATGGCACCGCCGAAAAAAGCTGGGCGATCAAAACCGGCGATCCGATGACCGGCTGGGGCGCCGGCGTCAATGGCCAACTGCCCGAACCGACCGGGGGCCCACCGCTCGGCAACTGGGAAAGCGAGGGCGACCCGAGCGCTGTCGGCTCCTATATCGGCCAGCGGATCTGGAACAAGGACGCCGGCACCTTCACCGAGCCATGGATGCAGTGGTTTGTGCTCTATGCGGTGGGCCGCACCGCCGATCTGGGCTTTGCCGCCGGACCGCTCGAACGGCACACCGGCAAATTCCTGACCGGGCTCGTCCTCGATAGCGGCCATCCCGAGCTGATCGGCGCCTACCTGCTGCCGATCGCCTCGATCAAGGGCCCATTCTACGCCAGCTGGGCGGCCATGACCGCGGTCATGTCACCAAGCTATCTCAACAGCACCGATCCGGCGAGCTTTCCGGGCTCCTCGGGCCAGGCGCCGATCAAGGTGTTCTTCGCGCGTGGGCGGACCAGCACCGGCTATCCGGCCAATGCCTGGGCGGCGCTCGCCGAGCTCGCGAACCAGCCAGAGACGCCGCAGATCCGCGCGGCACTCGCCTGGATGAAAGCCAACCTCTATCTGCCAGTGCGCGCCGAGGGCAGCTGGAGCGGCGACCCAGCCTGGGATCTGCTGCCCTATTCCGGCTCGGTCAGGCTGCCGGCGATGCCGACCAGGCAACCCTGAAACAGCCGGGCCGGTGCCGTCAGCCGGGGGGCGCCGCGCAGCGGTCGTCCGCGCGGTTCACAGTGCGAAGCCGAGCGCCGCGAGTGCCGCCCGGACCGGCGCATCGGCCAGCACCGCGCAAAAGCGCTGCACCTGCGGGCATCCGGCCCGCAGCTTGGGCACGGCAAAATCGTAATGCTCGTCCTGCACCTCGATAAAACCGAGCCCGTACTGCCTGGCCACGGTCTCGATCGCTATCCCCCAATCGGCCCGGTGCTGCGCCACCGCGGCGGCAACGGCATTGTGCGATTTCGGCTGTGCCCAATAGCCGCGCGGCTGCACACCCTCGAGCAGGCGGTCGGTCAGGATGCGCGTGCCGCTGCCGGCGTTGCGGTTGACCATCAGGCAATCGGGATCGGCGAGCGCCGTGGCCAGCGCCTCGTCGAGCGACCGGCCGGCAAAGCGCGGATCACCGCGGTGGAAGACGATGCCTTGCCGGCGGCGGTAGCCGCGCACCAGCTCCAGCTCCGGGGTCAGGAACGGCTCGTTGTAAGTACCGCTTTGCGCATCGAGCAGGTGGATCGGCGCCAGATCGCACTCGCCGCGCTTTGCTGCCGCGAGCCCGCCGGTGCTGCCGACATTCAGCACCTTCGCCGAGATCCCATCGCTGCGCAGCGCGCCGATCAGCACATCGAGACCGACGCAATGACTGCCGATGACAACCAGGTCGGCGGGCTGGGCGCGGCCGATCAGCTGCACGCTGACCGGGGTGCCGGCGGCGACGCTGTCGGCATGCTGCGGGATCGTGATGAACCCGTCGGCCTGGCTGAACGCGGTGACGGCACCCGAACCCTTGGCAGTCGGATAGGCGATCAGCCCGTTCTGATCGGCCCCGCGCACCAGCGAGACCATCACATATTCGGTGCGGCCGCGCTCGGAGGCGATGCGCATCGGTAATGTCGCCGCCCGTCGCTCCGTTGGCTCGGCCGTCAAGCCCGCCAGCGCGCGGATTACCGGTGCCACGAACTCGTGAAAGGTGAAGATCGCCGAGGTCGGGAACCCGGGCAGCACGACCACCGGCTTGCCGCCGGTGACCGCGAGGCACAGCGGCTTGCCCGGTTTCAGCGCGACGCCGTGCACGACGATGCCCGGATCGCTGAACGCCGCGACGGCGCGGTAGCAAAGATCGCCCGCACCCTTCGAGGTGCCCCCGGACAGGATCACGATGTCACACTGCGCCAGCCCGGCGGCGACGAGCCCGGACAGCACCACCGGATCGTCGGCGCCGATGCCGAGGGGTGCGGCGATGCCGCCTGCCTCCTCGACTGCGGCCGAAAGGATCGCCGCGTTCGAATCGTAGACGCCGCCGGGTGGCAGCCGCTCGCCCGGTGCGGTGATCTCGTCACCGGTCGAGATGATCGCGACGCGCGGCCGGCGCCACACCTCGACCTCGGCACAGCCGACCGCAGCCAGCATCCCGATCTCACGCGAGGTCAGGAGCTGACCGGCGGGCAACACGGTTTCGCCGCGGGCGATATCGCTGCCGGCAAAGGAGATGAACTGGCCGGGTGTGGCCGGGCGATGCACCTCGATCAGGGTGGCGGCGGCGGTTTCGCGGGTGTCGGTGTGCTCGACCATGATCACCGCATCGGCGCCGCGCGGCACCATCCCTCCGGTGGCGATCAGGCTCGCGCCGCCGGCAGCGACCACGAGCCGCGGCACCCGGCCCGGGGTCAGGATCTCCTCGGTGAGCGTCAGTGCGACCGGGAGGCGCCGGCCCGCACCGGTGGTGTCGGCGGCGCGCACCGCGAAGCCGTCGACATTGGCACGGTCGAACCCCGGCACATCGACCTCGGCCACCACCGCGCGCGCCAGCACCCGCCCTGCCGAGCGGGCCAGCGACACGGTTTCGGCACCAAGTGGGCGCAATTCGAGATGACGGTGAAACCGGGCAGTTGCCTCGTCGCGATCGACAACGTCGAGAAACTGATCCTGCTGCGATACGCTGCGCAGCGCCGTCGCAATGTCGTTCATGACCGTGATCCGTCCTGCGTCGGGTTGCCGCTAATCATATAAGTACACGCCGATCGCGGCGCCTTGCGGACAGCCTTCGCTGGCCTCGGCGATGATCGCGAAACCATCCCCCTCGCTCGCCGCGCGCAACCCGGTCTCGGCAAAGCCTGGCAGCGGCTCGACCGTTCCCACGAGCACATCGAGGCGGATCGGGCAGATCTCGGTCAGCCCGATCGCGGACACGATCTTGCGCGCGGTGACCTTCTGGCAAAGCCGGTACGGCAGCTCCGGGCTGCGTCCGCCGCGGCGGCGGATCACCCGCCCGGCGAACAGCTCGTAGCTCCACAAGCATGCCGCCGGGGGACCCGGCAGCAGCACCACCGGCACGCCGCTCCCGGTGCGGCCGAGCCCGCTGGTCTCGCCCGGACTGAGCGCCACGCCGTGCAGCGCCAGCTCGCCCGCCTGCGCCAGTGCGGCGGCGGCATGATCGTCCGGCCCTGATCCGGTTCCACCGATCACCAGCACGATGTCGGCGGCGGCCTGCGCCAGGGCTGCGGCAATTGCGGCCCGGTTCCGGGGTGCCGGGATTTCGCCGGTGACAACCCCGCCGTCGCGCTCGACCGCGGCGCGGATCATCGGCCCGTCGCTGCCGGCGCCCACCACCCGCTGCGGAGCGGCAACGACGATTGCGACCCGCGGTCGGCAGACCACCGCGACGTCGCCGATTTCGGCCGCTGACAGCAGCCCAACATGACGCGCCGCCAACCGCGTCCCGGCGCGGACGAGCACCGCCCCGGCGGCGGCCACGCCGCCTTCCGGCTCGACATTCTCAGCCGCAGCCACCGGCTCGATCACCGAGATTTCGCCGGCCTCGCATTCGGCACGATCGAACGGCACCACCGCATCGGTGCCCTCCGGCATCGGTTCGCCAGCAGCCACCGGGATCGCCTTCAAGCTCAGCGGGTTGTAGGCCCCGGCGCCGATGCTCGCGGCGGCCCGGACGGCAAACCCGTCGCAGGCGGCGCGAACGTGCGGCGGGATCGCCAGCAATGTGCCGGTATCCGCGGCGAGCACCCGGTCGCCGGCGCGATCGAGCGGAACCCGCTCGGCCGGCAGCGGCGCGGCGACGCGGTCGATCCAGGCGCTCGCCACCGCCAGCGAGGCGAGCGAGCGGGTGCCGAGCTCATCCGGATCAGCCACCGTCGCCGACCTGCGGGCTGCCGCACGGCTTGCGGCAGAAGCTCGTCGCATGCGTTACGTGGCACATCCATCCGGGCGGGCCCGCACCGCGCGCCACCCTTGCCGCCGCGGCCCGATCGCGCGAGGCTGCGGCCGATCGACAATGGGAGCTGTCCATGCCTGCATCCTACGCGACGCATCGTGCCCAGCTCAAAGCCATCCGAAACCACCGCCGACGTCCTGTCCTGGGCGGATCTGCATGGGGTCGACAGCCACGGCATCTCGATGCTGCCGGGCTATGACCGGCTGCGTCGCGCCGGGCGCGCCAACATGGCGGCACAACCGCGGATCATCAAAGAGACGCCGGTCTCGGCGCTGGTCGATGGCGATGGCGGCCTCGGCCATGTGCCGGCTCGGTTCGCGATGCAGGCAGCGATCGACAAGGCGAAGCAATCCGGCATGGCGGTCGTCGCGGTGCGCAACTCGGCGCATTTCGGCGCCACCGGCTACTACACGCTGATGGCGGCGCGCGAGGGGCTGATCGGCATGGCCTGCACCAGCAACACCGGCGCGCAGGTGGCGCCGACTTTCGGCAAAGAAGCAAAGCTCGGCACCGATCCATGGTCGTTCGCGGCACCGGGCGCCGATGGGCAGCCGTTTCTGCTCGACATGGCGACCACCACGGTCGCCGCCGGCCGGATTCGCAACAAAGCCAATGAGGGGCTCGCCTGCCCGCCCGGCTGGGTGCTCGACAAAGACGGCCAGCCCAGCACCGACCCGCTCGAAGCGCGCGAGAAAGGCGGGTTTCTGACCTCGCTCGGTGGCGCGCCGGAGACCTCGAGCTACAAGGGCTATGGGCTCGCGGTGATGGTCAACATCCTCAGCGCCTGTCTGCCGGGAGCAGCACTGATCACCGATCCGGCGCGCGCCGATGGCTCCGGCAATCCCGATATCGGCCGTTGCTTCATCGCCATCGATCCGGGCCTGTTCCGCGATCGCGACGAGTTCACCGCCGATGTGACCCGGTTCTGCGGCGACCTGCGGGCGACCGAGCCGGTCGATCCGGCCCGGCCGGTCATGGTCGCCGGCGATCCGCAATGGCAGAACGCGGCGCAGTGGCTGCGCGACGGCATCCCGGTCGGCGCCGGACTGTTGAACCAGGTGCGGCAGATCGCCCAGGCCTCGGCCGCGCCCTGGCTGCTCGACTGAACCGCGAGAACCACGAGGCGCACGGATGACCGAGCTCGGTCTGTTCGAAGCGATCCACACCGCGCGGTCATTGCGCCGGTTCAAGCCCGACCCGGTTCCGGACGAGGCCGTCGAGCGGATCCTCGATGCCGCGATCCGCGCCCCCTCCGCCGGGAACGCGCAGAACTGGGCGTTTGTCGTCGTCCGCGATCCGGAGCAGCGTCAGCGTCTCGGGGCGATCTACCGCAAGGCATCCGACATCGCCGCCGCGGCCTATGCCGCGCGTGGCCGGCCCGCACATCTAAGCGAGCAGCAATTCGCCCGGATGATCAGGGCCGGCGGGCATCTGTGGGAGCATATGGGCGATGCCCCGGTGCTGCTGGTTCCCTGCCAGCACCGCCCGGTGCCGCCGCCGGTCGCGGCGCTGCCCGCCGCGATCGCCGCGCACTACCAGGACGAGCTCGCCTATCTCGGTCGCATCCGCGGCGCCAGCATCTACCCGGCGGTGCAGAACATCATCCTCGCCTGCCGCGCGCTCGGCCTCGGCACCCTGATCACCACCAACCACATCCGCTGCGAAGCCGAGGTCAAGGCGGTGCTCGGCATTCCCGAAGAGGTCGATACCTTTGCGCTGATGCCGATCGGCTGGCCGCTCGACCCGTTCGGCCCGCTGACCCGCCGCCCGCTCGCCGAAGTTGTCCATCGCGATCGCTGGGGCGCGCGCTAGGGTCACACGGGTCAGCGGGTCAGGAGCGACACGAGCAGGGCCAGCGCCAGCAACGCAGCGATGCCCTGCCAGACCCGCAGCGGGGCGCGCTCGTAGAGGGTCAGCGGTCGCGGCGCCGCGATCGGTGCACGCGCCGGTCCGGCCTCGATCTCGAGAGCGAGCTCGGTCATGTCGCGCGTGCGCTGCGCCGGATCGGGCGCGATTGCGCGCGCCAGTGCCGCCGGCAGCCAGGCCGGCAGATCGGGCCGCAGCTCGGAGAAGTCGCGCGGCCGGGTGCGGCGCGGCGGGCTGACCGCATCGGCATTGCCATAAGGGTATTCGCCGGTGAAGGCGCGGTACATCGTGACCCCAAGGGCGAAGATGTCGGTCGCCTCGTTGCCGGGCTCGCCCTGCGCCATCTCCGGCGCCATGTAGGCGGCGGTGCCGGGGATGTTCTCGGGTGGAAACTCCTCGAGCCCGGGGACGCGGACCACGCCGAGATCGATCAGCTTCAAGGCGCCGCCGCCTTCGAGGATCACATTGTCCGGCTTGATATCGCGATGGATGATGCCGGCCCGATGCAGGGCCGCGACCGCGCGCGCCAGCGCGACCGCGACCGTGCGCCCTTCTTCGAGGCCGAGCGCCGGGCTGCGGCTGAGCCGCGTCTCCAACAACTCGCCCTGATGGAGCGGCATGACCGTGTAGAGCGCGCTCTGCCGCCCCGGCGGCAATTCGATGACCCGCCCGACCCCCGGGTTGTTGACGCGCGCGCCGACCCATGCCTCGCGGACAAAGGCCGCCCGATACGCCTCGATGCTGGCGATCTGCGGCTTCGGGAACTTGATCGCGACATTGTCGCCCTCGATTTCGTCCTCGGCGGCGAACAGCCGGGTGTAGCGGCCGTCGGAGATCAGCGCCTTCAGCACAAAGCCATCGATCGTCTCACCGCCTTCGGGCACCGGGATGACCGGCAGGCGCAGGATCGTCGTGCTGATATCGGCCGATCCGGCGAGCGGCAGCGCCACCACGTCGAGCACCAGCGCGGTGCAGTTGTCGGTGCTGTCGGCACGCAGTGCCGCGGCGACGAGCGCGCCCGCGGTATCCTCCGGAGCCGAGCGCTCGCGCAGGATCGCGGCGATTTCGGTTTCGCTCAGAAAGCCGTGCACTCCGTCACTGCACAGCATGAACCGGTCGTGCAATGCCACCGGCTGGGCCGCGTAATCGAGCCGCGCCTCGGTCTCGACGCCGAGCGCGCGGGTCAGCGTGTGCGAGCGGCCGGTTGTGTCCCGCCGCACATGGTCGTTGGTCAGGCAGGTCAGCCGGTCGCCGCTGAAGCGGTAGGCGCGGGTGTCGCCGATATGCAGGAGATGCGCGACCCGGCCGCGCAGCACCAATGCCGTAAAGGTGCAGCCCATCCCGGCGAGGTTCGGATCATGGCTGCCGAGCGAGTGGATCCAGCTGTTCAGCGCGCTGACGATCTTGGCGCCGGCGCGCAGCACCTCCATCGTTTCCGGCAGATCGCAGAAGCCGTCGAGAAAGCCGCGCACCGCGGTCTCGGCCGCGGTCCGTCCGCCTCTCGCGCCACCGATGCCATCGGCGATTGCGGCGATCACCTCCTGGCGCGGCTCGGGCAATTCGGAGCCGTAAAGCGCCCCGGCGAAATCCTCGTTCTCCTTGCGCAATCCGGTCCTGGACGCAAACCCGACCCGCGCCTGGATGCCGGGCTCAGCCGCCGTCATCGCCGCCGCCGCTTCGCTGCGCCGCCCACCACCGCTCCACTACGAACCACCCCACACGAACCACACCGCCGCCGAATATTCCACCGCTGATCGCCGCGATCCAGCCGGCGGCGGCAGGTCGGCCAATGCAAGTCTGCGGCCATCGCCGGGTGCCTCGCCCTATCGGTGCCGGTGGTCGCAGCCGCTCTTTGCTCTGTGTGCTCGGCGACACCTCCGACGTCGCGTCCGCTGCAACGGTTGGGCTTCACATCACGGGATTTTTGCCAGGATTTATCAACGTACGATTAGAATCGCCCAAATTCCAGGCATTAAATTGCCTAATTAGTAATCACCAAAGGCTGTCGGCGTGATGCAATTCCCACAGCTGTGACCCCGCTCCGCCGCCGGGATTGCGGTCACGGCCGGGCTTTGGACCCCGATCGAGCCCACCGGGCCTCGGCCCGCTCGCCTTGCTGCCGGCGGTTTTCGCGCTAGGCACGCGGCTTGCTTCGGCACCCGCCAAGGGGATGCACCGCAGCATTCGCCACGTTGGGCCACGGGTGACGGCCAGAGCTCGACCACAACCTTAAGAGGCAACAATATGCTAGTACCATCGCCAAAATGGCTCGATACCGGGTCCAATGCCTGGCAAATGGCGGCCGCCACCTTTGTCGGGCTCCAAAGCATTCCTGGTTTAGTGATCCTTTACGGCGGCATCGTCAAAAAGAAATGGGCGGTCAACTCCGCATTCATGGCGATCTACGCTTTCGCCGCGGTCATGGTCGTTTGGGTACTGTGGGCGTATAACATGTCGTTCGGCCCGCAGTTGTTTCCATTCTGGGGCACGCCAAAGCCGGCTCTCGCCGCCGGCTTTTTGACCGGGCAGGCGACGATCCCGGCCGCCGCCTCGGGCATGCCGGCGCTCGGCTTCCCGATGGCGACGATGATGTTCTTCCAGTTCGTGTTCGCCGCGATCACCGTGATCATCCTCGCCGGCTCGCTGATCGGACGAATGAGCTTCAAGGCATGGATCATCTTCGTGCCGCTGTGGATGACCTTCGTCTATACCGTCGGCTGCTTCAGCATCTGGGGCGGCGGCTGGCTCGCTCAGCTTGGCGCGCTCGATTTCTCGGGCGGCTATGTGATCCATCTCGCCGCCGGCACCTCGGGGTTTGTCGCGGCGGCGGTGATCGGGCCGCGGCTCCAGCAGGACCGCGACCATTTCCCGCCGAACAGCCTGTTGATGGCGCTGGCCGGCGCCGGGATCCTGTGGCTCGGCTGGAACGGCTTCAACGGCGGCGACCCCTACTTCGCCAACGCCGACGCCTCGGCCGCGATCCTCAACACCAACCTGTGCACCTGCGTAGCCCTGCTGGTGTGGACCATCATGGACTCGATGGCCTACAGCAAGCCGTCGGTCGTCGGCGCGGTCAACGGCATGATCGCCGGTCTCGTCGCGATCACCCCGGCGGCCGGCTACGTCAATGGCTGGGGAGCCATCATCATCGGTGTGTGCGCCGGCATCATCCCGTGGTTCTTCATGAACAAGGTGCAGACGACCGCATTGTTCCGGCGGGTCGACGACACGCTGAGCGTGCTGTCGACCCATGGCGTCGCCGGCTTGATGGGCGGGTTGCTGACCGGTATTCTCGCCTGCCCCGACATGATCGAATATATCGGCACCGGCAAGGATGCGCCCGGGGTCAGCGGCACCGGCTGGCTTTATGGCAACTTCCACCAGTTCCTGCTGCAGGTCTACGCGGCGCTGTTCATTATCGTCTTCAACGTCGTCGCGACCTTCATCATCCTCAAGGTGATCTCGGTCTTTGTCGCGTTGCGGATGGACGAGGCGACGCTGCGCGTCGGCGACGATGCCGTGCATGGCGAGACCGCCTACAATTTCGGCGACGGCGAGGAAATCCCGGCGGTCGCCGACTGAGCCCCGACCAGACGACCGGAACGCGGGGCCCGCCTTCGCGTGGGGGCCGGCGTTGCCGGCTCCCGCACCACCGGCTCCCCCATCACCCGGCCTGGTGGCGCCGGGTCGTCCGGGTCTGCCTGGGTCTCTCAAGAGGCCGCCACGGCCGGAGCCGGGCTCGCCAGCCGCTCCGGCACCGGCTGGATCTGGCGCTTGAGCCGCTCGATCTCCGGCTCTTCCAGGGTTTCGGATTGCAACAGCGCCGCGGCGGTGCGGTCGAGCAGCTCGTGATTGCGCTGCAGCACCGCCGTGGCCAGCGCAAACGCGCCGTCGACAAATCCGCGCACCGCGCGATCGACCACGGCGGCGGTTCCTTCGCCGTAATCGCGCGGTTGCGGCAGCGGCACCACCGGCTGCAGAAACGGCGAGCGATCGCGCTCGTAGGTGACGTTGCCGAGCGCTTCGCTCATGCCGTAGCGCAGCACCATCGCCCGCGCGATATCGGTGGCGCGGGCAAGGTCATCGGCCGCACCCGTCGAGATCTCGTCGAACACCAGCTGCTCGGACGCGCGCCCGCCGAGCAGTGCTGCCATCTTGTGCTCGAGTTCGGCGCGGGTCATCAGATAGCGGTCCTCGATCGGACGCTGGATCGTGTAGCCGAGCGCGCCGACCCCGCGCGGGATGATCGACACCTTGTGCACCGTGTCGGTGCCGGACAATGCCAGCCCGACGATCACATGGCCGAGCTCGTGATAGGCGACGACGCGGCGCTCGAGCGGGTTGAGGATGCGGCTGCGCTTTTCGAGACCGGCGACGATGCGCTCGATCGCGTTGGTGAAATCGGTCATCGCCACCGCCTCGGCGCCGCGCCGGGTGGCGAGGAGGGTCGCCTCGTTGACCAGATTGGCGAGGTCGGCCCCGGTAAAGCCCGGGGTCAATGCTGCAATCTCTTCCGGCATCACGTCGGCGGCGAGCCTCGCCTTTTTCAGATGCACCGCGAGAATGTCGATACGCCCCTTCTTGTCCGGGCGGTCGACCAGGATCTGGCGATCGAAGCGGCCAGCCCGCAGCAATGCCGGATCGAGCACTTCGGGACGGTTGGTGGCGGCGAGCAGGACAAGCCCGCTCGACGGGTCGAAACCGTCGAGCTCGGCCAGCAGCTGGTTCAGGGTCTGGTCCTTTTCGTCATGGCCACCGCCGGCAAAGGCACCGCGGGCACGGCCCAGCGAATCGAGCTCGTCGATAAAGATGATCGCCGGCGCATGCTTGCGCGCCTGCTCGAACAGGTCGCGCACCCGCGCCGCGCCGACACCGACGAACATCTCGACAAATTCCGAGCCCGAGATCGAAAAAAACGGCACCCCGGCCTCGCCGGCGACGGCGCGCGCGAGCAGGGTCTTGCCGGTGCCGGGCGGCCCGACCAGCAGCACACCCTTTGGCGGCCGGCCACCAAGCCGGCCATAGCTCGCCGGATCCTTCAGGAAGTTGACGATCTCGACCAGCTCGTCCTTGGCCTCGTCGACCCCGGCGACATCGGCAAAGGTGGTCTTTGTCTCCTTTTCAACATAGACCCGTGCCCGGCTCTTGCCGATCTGCATCAGCCCGCCGAGCCCGCCCTGTCCCATGCGTCGAACCGCGAACATCCAGATCCCGACAAACACGATCGCCGGCAGAATCCACGACAGCAGATTGCGGATGAAATGGTTTTCGACGATGCCGGAATAGGTGACGCCATGCTTGTCGAGGCTCTTGGCCAGATCGGGAGCCACCCGCGCCGTGACAAAATCCTTGAGCCCGCCAGTTTCCGGCTGTTTCAACGTTCCAGTGATGTAGTTCGGACCGATATCGACCGAGGCGACCTTGTTCTTGTCGAGCAGGGTCTGAAACCGGCTATAGGGGATCGGGGTGCGCTGAACGCTCTGCAGATAGAGGCTCTGGATCCACAGCATGCCGAGGATCGCGGCGATCACGTACCAGAAGTTGATGTGAACCTTCTTGTCCATGATGCGCATCCCGTGTGGTTTGCCCGGCGATCCGGCAGACGGGGCGGTCGCGCCGTCGAACCGGCAGAAGGGGCGATCGCTCCGATCCTCCCCATTATAGCGATCCTGCAACTGATGACGGCGTTCACGGCAGCTGGCTCGGACGGCCGCTCGCGCCGCTCAGCCTCGACCGTCACCGGCCGAATCCGGCCGGATCCGGCGCCGCCGGCAGCACGCGGCGTGCCACCCGTTCGAGGGTCAGCCCCTGAACCACGATCGAGAACACGACGATGCCGTAGGTGATCGTCAGGATCGTGTCCCGGTAGCGGTTGGCCGGCAGCGCCAGCGCCAGCGCCACCGAGATGCCGCCGCGCAAACCGCCCCAGCTCAGCACCAGAAAGGAACCGAAGCGGTGCGGCAAATAGAGGGCGAGCGGCAGCGCCGATGCGGTAACGCTGAGCCAGCGCGCGGCGAGCGTAATCGCGATCATTGGCAGCGTCGCAGCGAGCGCCCGCGGGTCGAGCGTGATCGCCGCGATCTCCAGCCCGATCAGCACAAACAAGAGTGCGTTCAGGATATCGTCCACCAGCAGCCAGAACGTCTTCAAATGCTGCCGCGTCGCCTCGGTCATCGCCCGGCGCATCGCGTGATTGCCGATCAGGATGCCGGCGACGACGACTGCCACCGGCCCCGACACGCCGATCGCGCTGGCCAGGCTGTAGGTGCCCGTCACCAACGCCAGCGAGATGATCAGCTCGACCTGATAATCGTCGATGCCGCGCAGCATCAGAAAGGCCGCGCCGCCGAGCGCGAGACCGAGCATTCCGCCGCCGACCGACGAGCGCAGAAACCCGAAGGCGACCACCCACGGCCCGTGGATCGCGCCGGTGCCGGTCGCCACCGACAGCAGCAGCGAGACCAGGACCACGCCGATACCGTCGTTGAACAGGCTCTCGCCGGCGATGATCGCCTGCAGATATTGCGGGATCCCGACCCGGCGCAGGACCAGCAGGACCGCCACCGGATCGGTCGGCGAGATCAGCGCGCCAAACACCAGGCACCAGGCGAACGGAAGCTCGAGCCGTAGCGCCGCCGACAAGCCCCAGAGTGCCGCGCCGATCAGCGCGGTGGACATGATGGTGCCGAAGACGGCCAGCGCCAGGACCGTCCATTTGCCCGCGAACAGCTCGGCAAAATCGACTTCGAGCGCGCCGGCGAACAACAAAAAGCTCAAGAAGCCATTGAGCAGCGTCGCCGGCAGATTGACCCCGGCGAGCAACGCCCGCAAGCCGGCCTTGAGCCCGAGTTGCGGCAACATGGCGTCGGCGGCGATCAGCACGATCGCGCTGAACAGGGCCAGCAGCAGCAATCCGACCGTCAACGGCAAGCCGAAGATCCGCCGGTTCAAGTAACCGAAGATTGCCGCCAGCGCCAGCAGCAGTGCCAGAAGATCAAACGGAGACTGCATGCCGCACCGTTATTGCCGAAAAGCTACCCTCGCGGCAGGTGCTCGACCGCCGGGAGCGCCGCTGCCGCCACCGCATCGGCGCCGGCATCGCTCCGCCCGCGCCACCCGGCCAGCGTAAACAACGCAATGGTAGGCGGTGCCAGCTCTGCAAGACGGTCGGCTGGGTCAATGCGATAAAACCACCGCAGCGCAGCCATGCACTTGAATGTGGCCGGGGCGCGCGCACCTAGACGGACGGGAGACGAAAACCAGCAGAGACCCCCTCATGACCAAGCGTATTCTAAACGAATCCTTGAGATCGGCGCGGCCGACACCAGCGCGGACCTCGCGCAAGAAGGCCGCAGCGCTGGCCGCGATGCTGGCTCTCGCCACGATCGGCTATCAGGGTTCCGCTTACGCGTCGAGCGCCGGCGAAACCGTCCAAGGCCTCTACAACACCCTGATCGACACGATGAAGGGCGGCACCGCACTCGGCAGCAACGGCCGCTACCTGCAGCTGGCTCCGGTCATCCGCAGCAGCTTTGACCTGCCCTTCATGGCGCGGCTCGCCTTCGGCCCGGGCTGGAGCGCGCTGACCCCGGCACAGCAGCAGCAGGTGGCCCAGAGCTATGGCCGCTACATCTCGGCAGTCTATGCCGACCGCTTCGACAGCTATCACGGACAGCGCCTCGACGTGACCGGGCAGCACCAGAACCCGTATGGGCTGATCGTTACCAGCCAGATCATCAAAGCCGATGGCGAGCCTGTCGAGGTCGACTATCTGATGCGCCAGTCCAGCGGCCAGTGGCTGATCGCCGACATCTATCTCGACGGCACAATCAGCGAGGTGGCGACGCATCGCTCGGAATTCGCCGCGATCCTGCGCGATCAGGGCGTCGACGGGTTGATCGAGGCGCTCAACCGCAAGGCCGAGATGCTGACCAGTTCGGCGGCGGGGGCCGGCTGAACCGCCACCGCGCGACCCGCTACCCCCTGACCTTCTGCAGTTGACCCGATCTGACTCAGCACGCCTGACCTGCCGCGCCTGGGCACGATCTAGTCGCCGACTGCGCGAAGTCTTTGGCCGGCGCCTTCGAGCTGGTGGCGGATCAGCCGCGCGTAGAGGCCGCCACGGGCGACGAGCTCGGCATGGCTGCCGGTCTCGACCAGCCCGCCATGATCGAGCACCGCCAAGAGATCGGCGTTGCGCACGGTCGACAGCCGGTGGGCGATTACGATTGTCGTGCGATTGCGCATCAGCGCATCGAGTGCCGCGCGCACCTGCGCCTCGCTGACCGCATCCAAATGCGACGTCGCCTCGTCGAGCACCAGCGTCGGCGCGTTTTTCAAAAAGGCGCGGGCGATCGCGACCCGCTGGCGCTGCCCGCCCGACAATTGCACACCGCGCTCGCCGACCTGGGTGTCGAGCCCCTCCGGCAGGCTGTCGATGAACTCGCCGAGTGCGGCCTGCTCGACCGCGCGCCGGATCGCCGCCTCCTCGCAGTCGGGCCGAGCCAGGGCCACATTGGCCCGCAGGCTGTCGTTAAACAGATAAGTGTCCTGCGACACCAGCGAGATGCGGCGGCGCAGATGATCGAGCTCGAACTCTTTGAGATCGACCCCGTCGATCAGGATCCGTCCGGCATCGGCGTCCCAGAAGCGCAACAACAGGTTGGCGATCGTCGTCTTGCCAGCGCCCGATGGTCCGACCAGCGCCAGCGTGGCCCCGGCCGGCACCTCGAGGCTGATCCCACGCAGGGCCAGCCGCCGCGCACCGGGATAGGTAAAGCTCGCGCGGTCGAAGCGGATCGCTGAGCCTCCTTCGGGTTCGGGCGGGCACAGCGGACCGTCGCTGACCATCGGCGCCACCTGCTGCACGGCGCGCAGCCGGCGCGTCGAGGCGATCGTGTCAGCGAGCTGCCGGCTGACCTGGGCGATCTCCGAGATCGGCAGAAACGACGACAGCGCGATCAGGATCAACAACGGCAGCAGTGTCGGCGTCAGCTGATGCGAAGCGGCGAGCCGGGCCCCGACGACCGCGACCGCGAGCCCGCCGAGCCCGGTTACGGTTTCGAGCCGGGCGGTCTGCGCTGACAGGTCACCCAGCAATTCGAGCCGGACCCGCTGATAGCCATCCACCAGCTCGACAAAACCGCGCCGGCGGTCAGCCACCGCCTGGAATGCGACGAGATCGGATAGGCCCTGGATCGTCTCGGTGACAAAGGCGCCGAGCAATCCCAACGCCTCGCGCGCCTCGCCTCCGAGCCGATCGATCCGCCCCCGGCTGACCACCGGTGCCAGCGCCGCGAACAGCACAAAAGGCAATAGTGCCAGCGCCACCGGCCAGGCTACCAGCGCCAGCACGATCAGCACGGTCGCCGGCACCAGCACCGCGACCAGAGCCGGCGCCACGGTATGGGCAAAGAAATATTCGACGGTCTCGACATCCTGGCTGGCGAGCGCGATCAAATCGCCCGAGCGCCGCCGCATCAGATAGGCCGGCGCCAGGCTGTCGAGCTTGTCGAACAGCGCGATCCGCATCTCGGCCAGGAGATGATAGGCAATGTCGTGGGCGAGCCAGGATTCGAGCCAGTGCAGCAGCCCGGCGGCGGGTGCTGCCACGGCCAGCAGGATCAACAGGTAGTCATAGGGGGCACCGGTCTTGACCGCGGCCACGGTCAATGCGCTGACCACGCCCACTCCGATAAAGGCGGCAACGCGGGTGATGCCGGCGGCGACGACGATCGCGAACCGCCGCCGCCAGGGCCGGATGATGGCAAAGAGCGTGCCGAGGGTTGCGGCCCAGCCGATCGACGCGGCTTCGGCGGCGAGCTCGGTCGGGGCGGCCTCGGTGGCGAGCCCGATCTGCTCCCGCTCGCCGGCGGCCGCGCCGCTATCGGTTGCATCGGCGAGCGCCACGTCGCCGCCTCGCTCCTCGGCCTGCGCTCCCATCAGCCGGCGATAGGGGCCGTTGCGGCGGATCAGCTCGGCATGGCGGCCAGCCTCGACGACCCGGCCGTGGTCGAGCACCAGGATGCGGTCGGCGCCGATCACACTCGACAGCCGGTGCGCCAGGATGAGCGTCGTGCGCCCGGCAGCGAGGCGATCGATCGCCTGCTGGATCACCGCCTCGTTCTCGGCATCGACGGACGACAACGCCTCGTCGAGGATCAGGATCGGCGCGTTGCGCAGCAATGCACGGGCGATCGCCAGCCGCTGGCGCTGGCCGCCCGACAGCATGACCCCGCGCTCGCCGATCATCGTCCGCCACCCCTGTGGCAAGGCGGCGATGAATTCGAGCGCGTTGGCGTCGCGCGCCGCGGCTTCGAGCTCGGCCTGGCTCGCATCGGGCCGCCCCAGCCGCAGATTTTCCTCGACCGTGCCGTGAAACAGATAGGTGTCCTGGTGCACGACCGCGATCATTCGGCGCACCGCCTCGGGATCGAGCGTCTTCAGATCGAACCCGCCAATCAGCACCCGGCCCTGCTGCGGGTCGAACAGGCGCGACAGCAGCCGCGCGACCGACGATTTGCCGGAACCGCTCGGCCCGACGAGGCCGACCGTTTCCCCGGCGCCGACGGTAAACGACAGCCCATCATGAGCTGCTCCGCGCCCACCCGGATAGGCGAAATGCACATTCTCGAACGCGATCACCAGCCGGGCGTCAGCCGGCCCTGGTGCGCGCGCCGGCAAATCCGCCGGCTGCGCCGGCACCAACGGCTCGGCGGCAAGCAGCGCGTTGATCCCGGCGGCGGCGGACTGCCCGACCAGGCCCTGATGCAGCAT
>JBOHME010000019.1:0-47699 GCA_050729795.1 Allostellaceae bacterium
GCGCAATTCCAGCATGGTGCCGGGTGTATCGGTGACTTGCAGGCCGACGACCTTGCCGTCCCATTTCGGGCTTGCTTTGACGATCTCCTCAAGCTTTTGCCGCAGACGATCGATCGGCGCTGTATAGTCAACATGAAAAATGACCGCGCCGAGTAAATCGGAGGTCTGATATGTCCAATTCTGAAAAGGCTTCTCGATAAAATATGTCAGCGGTACGATCATCCGTCGCAAATCCCAAATGCGGATTACGACATAAGTGCTGGTGATCGTTTCGATCCACCCGAATTCTCCTTCAACGATAACTTGATCCTCGACGCGGATCGGCTGAGTCACAGCGATCTGGATGCCGGCGAGCAGATTGCCGAGAACCGGGCGCGCCGCGAGTCCGAGAATGATCCCCGCGGCCCCGGCCGAAGCCAACAGGCTGACCCCGTATTGCCGGACCGCCGCAAAGGTCATCAAGGCCGCAGCGACGGTGACGAGCGCGAGCAGAGTCTTGGCCACCCGTTGCAGGATGCGCATCTGGGTGATGTGCTTGCGGGCAAGGAGGTTGTCCTCGACGTCGGTGCGGAAGCGGCGCAGGTAGAACTCGACGCCGACATCGAGCGCGATCGCCGCGGCCCAGCCGAGCGTCAGGATGAAGGCGACGAGGAGGGCCCGTGCGATCGCGACCGTGGGCCCGGCCGCAAATCTTGCCCCAGGCAGGCATAATCCGAGCACGACGATCACGATGATGGCGGTGGCCGGCCCCTGTCCGCGTGCCAGCAAGGTCTGCAGAAACGGGCTGAACCGCCCCGCCAGCCGGATCAGCCGACGGGCCAGCCAGCGATAGACGCCGAGCACGATCAGCGTCGGCACCACCATGATGATCACGCCGATCACCCAGTGCGGTATCCAGGACAGGAGCGCCACCAATCCCCTCATCAAGAACCTCTCGCCGCGATCGATCCCGGTGCCGGCGAGGTCTCGCCGGTTTCGGGATTAACGCCACAACCGGGCGAATGGCCCATTACGGCCCCTCGCTTGCCACAGGCAGACGCATTACTCTGCTGCCCGCGGGTCTCTGCTGCTCGCGGGTGGAATGATCGGAGTGCGGATTATGGGTGTCGAGCCAAGGAGCGCCATTGTCGAACATCTCGGCCGGCAGCATCAGGCGATGGTGGCGCTCTTGGCAGAGCTCGTCGGCATCGAATCCGGCAGCTACAACAAGAGCGGCGTCGATGCCGTCGAAGCGCGCTTGCGTGCCTGGCTCGAAGCCGCCGGGATCGCGTGCGAGATGTTCGCTCACGATCGCTTCGGCGGCTGCATGGCGGCGCGCCTGCCGGGTGGCGGCGATGGCGCGGGCTATCGGGGTGGCGGCAACCGGCCGATCGTGCTGATGGGGCATTGCGACACCGTGTTTCCCGACGGTACCGTCGCAGCGCGGCCGTTCCGCATCGCGGGCAACCAGGCGTTTGGCCCGGGGGTCGCTGATATGAAAGCGGGTCTCGTCATGAACACCTTCGTGCTCGATGCGCTGAAGCGGTTTGGCGCGCCCTGCCCACTCGTCGGCCTCTACACCGCCGATGAGGAGATCGCCTCGCCCTCCTCGCGTCCGGTCATCGAGGCCGAAGCGAGACATGCGCGCGCGGTCTTCAATGCCGAGCCCGGCCGGCCTTCCGGAAACCTCGTGTCGCGGCGCAAGGGGGCGGCCTTTATCGAGCTCGAGGTGACCGGCCGCGCCGCCCATTCGGGCGCGGCGCACGCGCAGGGGGTGAGCGCGATCGAAGCGCTGGCCCGCAAGATCCAGCGCCTGCACAGGCTGACCGATTATGATCTCGGCACCACGGTCAATGTCGGGCTCGTCAATGGCGGCCAGTCGGTCAACACCGTCGCCGCGCGCGCCACCGCGGCGATCGACGTGCGCTTCCCGACGCTGAATATCATGGAGAAGATCCTCGGCGACGTGCGCGAGATCTGCAATTGCTGCGAATTGCCGGGCAGCGACAGCCGGATCCTGCGCGAAGGCAATTTCCTGCCGCTTGAGCAGGACGAGGCGAGCCGCGAATTGCTCGAGAGCTACGCCCGCGCGGCCGCCGCCCTCGGCATTCCCGGCGTCGCCGGCGAGGCGACCGGCGGCTCGGCCGACAGCGGCTTTACCGCGGCGCTCGGCACGCCCACCCTATGCGCGACCGGCCCGGTCGGAGGCAACGCCCATACCGACGATGAATGGTGCCGCATCGACACCCTCGTGCCGCGCGCGCAGGCGCTGGCGATGACCATCCTCGATGTCGCCGCGGCGTGACGCAGCAGCACCGCTCCCCCGCCAGCACCGCTCCCCCGCCAGCACCGCTTCCCCGAAGGAGGATGACATGACCAATCACGAGATGACCGCGCAAATCTCCGGGAAGGATGGCTTTGTCGCCGCGCTCGACCAGAGCGGCGGATCGACCCCCGGTGCGTTGCGCCTCTATGGCATCGCGGACAGCGCCTATAGCGGCGAAGCCGAGATGTTCAGGCTAATGCACGCGATGCGGGTACGCATCATAACCGCGCCGGCCTTTACTGGTGCCAAGGTCATCGCGACGATCCTGTTCGAAGGCACGATGGACGGCGAAATCAGAGGAAAGCCGTCCCCGTCGTATTTGTGGGAGGAACGGGGCGTCGTTCCGTTTGTCAAGGTCGACAAGGGGCTCGAACCCGAAAAGGACGGGGTCCAGCTGATGCGGCCGATGCCGCAGCTCGGCGAGCTGTGCGATCGCGCGGCCAAGCTCGGCGTGTTCGGCACCAAAATGCGCTCGGTTATCAACCTCGCTTCGAAAGCCGGCATCGCTGCCATCGTGGCGCAGCAGTTCGATGCCGCCGCGCAGATCGCCAAACACGGGCTGATCCCGATCCTGGAGCCGGAAGTCTCGATCAAGAGCCCGGACAAGGCGGGTGCGGAAGCGATCCTCGCCGCCGAGCTGGCCCGCCATCTCGACACCGTGCCGGATGGCCATCAGGTCATGCTCAAATTGACGCTCCCCGATGCCCCCGATCTTTATGCTCCCCTGGTCAGGCATCCGCGGATGATGCGGGTCGTGGCCCTGTCCGGTGGCTACACGCGATCCGACGCGTGCCGCCGCCTCGCGGCCAATCACGGCGTGATCGCCAGCTTCTCACGGGCGCTGGTCGAGGATTTGCGGCATTCGATGAGCGACACCTCGTTTCAGCAGGCGCTGACGCAATCCATCGACGACATCTATCAGGCGTCGACGACAAAAGCGTGAGGCGCCGAACCCTTCTACAACCTGAGGGGCGGTCGTCTCAGCGCGCATAGACGCGGCTTCTTGCGCCGCTAACGCGCATGGCCGGACGGCCGCCTCGGCGCTGGCGCCAACCGGCAATCGGCGACCGCAGCCCGCGCGACAGGCCGCTCCTCTCCCGACGCGGCGGCGCCAAGCGTATGATGACGCCAGCTGTGGAGCAACCGATGCCCAACGGACCGCGCTACGACGACGATTTCTACGCCTGGACGCAGCACCAGGCTGCGGTGCTGCGCGAACTGGCGACGACCGACAACCGCTTCGACCGCGCGCACGTCGCCGAGGAGATCGAGGATTTGGGCAAGAGCGAGCGGGACGCGGTGCGCAGCCGGATCCGCCGCATCATCGAGCACCTGCTCAAGCTGGCCCATGCGCCGGCCGAGCCGCCGCGTCCCGATTGGATGGACACGATCGACGACGCCCGTCAGACGATATCCGATAAGATCACCGCAACCCTGCAAACCGACGCGGCGGCAAGCCTGGATCAGCTTTATGCGCAGGCGCGCCGCCAAGCCGGACGCAGCTTGCGGAGATACGGCGAGTGCGGGGCCGCCGATGCGCTGCCGCACGACTGTCCCTATTCGCTCGACGATATTTGCCGCGATGACTGGTATCCCGAGCGCCCTGGAGCCAAGCCATGACAGCCCGGGATTTTGTCGGCTACGGTGCCACGCCGCCGCATGCCGGATGGCCTGGCGAGGCACGCATCGCGGTCAATTTCGTGATCAATTTCGAGGAAGGCTCGGAGCTCTCCTACCCTGCCGGCGACGGCGTATCCGAGGGTGGGCTGACCGAGATGCTCGGCGGCGATCTCGGGGTCCGCGGCCGCGACCTCGGCGCCGAAAGCATGTTCGAATACGGTGCACGGGTCGGCTTCTGGCGGCTTCATCGCATCTTTACGCGCTTTGGCGTGCCGGTGACGATCTTCGGCTGCGCCCGCGCCTTTGAAGCCAACCCGCCGGCAGCAGCGGCAATCGCCGCCAGCGACTGGGATATCTGCAGCCACGGCTATCGTTGGACCAACCATCCGGGATTGCCCGAAGCCGAGGAGCGGCGGCAGATCGCCGATGCGGTCGCGCTGATCCGGCGGATGACCGGCAAGACTGTGCTCGGCTGGTATTGCCGCTATGCGCCGTCGGAAAACACCCGCCGCCTGCTGGTCGAGCATGGCGGGTTTCTCTACGACAGCGACACCTACAATGACGAGTTGCCCTATTGGGTACGGGTCGCCGAGAAGCCGCATCTCGTCGTCCCCTATTCGCTGACCACCAACGACTCGAAATTCGGTCGCGGGGTGTTCGGCTCGGGCGAGGATTTTTTCGCGTTTCTGCGCGACAGCTTCGACGTGCTGTACGAAGAGGGAGCCGACCGGCCGCGCATGATGTCGATCGGACTGCACATGCGGCTGACCGGCCATCCGGGCCGCGCCAAGGCGTTGATCCGCTTTATCGAATATCTGCACAGCCACGATCGGGTGTGGATCTGCCGGCGCGAAGACATCGCCCGTCACTGGATCGGCCGCTTCCCGCCGCCCGCGTGAAGTGCCGTCGGGATGGGGTCGCGCAGCTCAGTTATGGTGGCTTTTCCGGCCCCGGCGGTATGAGCGGGACCGCGGCGATCGGCGCCGCCCTGTGATCGGGTCGCCGGCGCCGCTATTTGGCACCGCCCGCGCCGCCTCCGGAAAGCCTCGTTAACAAAATTTTATGATTTTGTTTCGCATCGGGGCGAGCCTGCTCTTGACCGTGCCTGCGAAACGGGGTCTTTCAAAGATACCCCTCCCGATCAAGAATAAAAATTAAGAACTCCAGAAGTGGAGCCGTTGGGCCTTCCTATCGGCTAGCTGAACCGTCGCTGACGGCCCAAAATCGACTGACAAGCAAAATGCATGGGTGGGTTGACAAGCCCGATCTGCCCTGTTTAGCTTGATCAGTTCCTCCCTGTCTCACCCGGATGCAGCACCAACGATCCGGGACGACGCCGATCTGCATCTCCGAGCCCATCCGATATAATGGCATGGCGGCGCGCCCGCTTTTGCCTACGGCGCGGAATTGCCCAACCACAAGGAGACGATGCCGGATGCCCCTGCGTCGGACGATTGGGATTTCGCTTGCGCTGATGATGGCTTCGGCCGGCGCGATGGCCAAGACACCGGAGACTGGCACCACCCACCAATCGAGCCAGCCGCCGGATTCGGGCCATCAGAAAGCCACGGACCGGACGGGAAAAACCCGCATCGCGCATCGCTTCTCCGGCTCGCGCCGCTCATCGCGACTGGCGTGGCGTCGTCCGGGACGGGTGCGCTACGAGCGGCAGGCGGTGGGCGATCAGACCGACAGCGCCGGGGCCGCCCCGTACTGGGGTCCGAGGCACGCCACTGGCGCGCTGCAGATCGGGCGGGCGGCCTGGTACGATCTCGTCGGCGACCGCACCTCGAGCGGCGAGCGGCTCAATACGGTCACCCCGACCGCAGCGCATCGCTCGCTGCCTCTCGGTTCCTGCGCCAAGGTCACCGATCTCGACACCGGGCGCTCGATCATCGTCAAGATCAACGATCGCGGTCCCTATAATCGCCGCTTTATCATCGATCTGTCGCCGCGCGCCGCCGAGGAACTGGGGATGCGCTATGTGGGGGTGGCCGCGGTCGCGGTCGAGCCGGTGGCCGCGCCGGTCGCGGCCGTGACCCCGGCGGTGATCATCGCGCCGGCGACCGCTGCGGTGCGGCCGAGCTTCGCCGCCTACCGCACCACCGCCATCAATGTGACCCAATAGATTCGGCCTAGCAGATCCTTGGGTCCGCGACCGGAGCGTGCAATAATAGAACCGCGCCGGAGACCACCAAGCGGCTGCAATGCTCGCTGCATACGAAGCCGACGATCTCCGGCCGGGTCGGTTCCTTCATGTCGATGACCGCCAGGATACGGTCGGTAAGGCCTTCCCGATGCGCTGCGACTCTCTCAACCCGCGGGATCGCGCGCGAAATATTCGAGATCCTCGGGCCGCGGCCGCCAATCGGGATTGCTCGGCCATTCGCGAGTGCGACCCGACATCGCCTCACCGTAGCGCACCCGGAACAGCAAGGTCCGCTGTGGACCGTTGCGGTATTCGTGCAATTCGCCGCGGGGGTGGACGACAAATGCCCCCGGTCCGATCGTGATCGCTTCGCCCGGCGTGCGCATCGTGCCGCCGCCCTCGAAGCAGAAATAGATTTCGGTCGCGTCGGGGTGGCAGTGATAGGGGCTGGTCTGTCCCGGTTCCCAACAGGCGATCGTCACATCCCCTTCTCCGGTCGTGCCGAGCACCCGCTCCAGATGCTTTTTCGGGTCGAATGCCTGCTCCGTCTTCAAATTGAAGCTGTACACCGGTTTCCTCCGCAAATGTGCCGGAGCCTAAAACGCCCCTCGGCTACCGGCAAGCGGGGCCGCCGCGCAACTCGCGCTGGACGAGACCGCGCCGCCAACCTAGCCTGCCCCGGTCGGTATGGAGAGCGAGATGACCGAGGCCCGCCGCTTTCGCGAATTGCTCAACCGGAATGGCATGCTGGTTGCCCCCGGCGCCTATGACTGCATCACCGCCCGGCTGATCGCCCAGGCCGGGTTCGACGCGGTCTACATGACCGGCGCCGGCACCGCCGCCACTCTCGGCTATCCCGATTTCGGACTGGTGACGATGTCGGAAATGGTCGACAACGCCCGCCGCATCGCCGCCGCCGCCGGGCTGCCGGTGATTGCCGATGCCGACACCGGCTATGGCAGCGAGCTCAACGCGTTTCGCACCGTGCGCGAATACGAGAGCGCCGGAGTTGCCGGCATCCACATCGAGGACCAGGGCTTTCCAAAGAAGTGCGGGCATCTCGACGACAAGGAGATCGTGCCGCGCGAGGACTGGCTGGCCAAGATCCGGGCTGCGGCGGCGGCGCGGCGCGATCCGGATTTTCTGATCATCGCCCGCACCGATGCGCGCGCCGTCGCCGGTCTCGACGAGGCGATCGCGCGGGCGAACGCGGCGCTCGCGGCCGGGGCCGGCATGGCCTTTGTCGAGGCGCCGCAGACGATCGAGGAAGTCGCCGCCATCCCGCGCCTGGTCAAGGGGCCGTGTCTGCTCAATGTGGTCCATGGCGGAAAGACCCCACAGCTCGATCTGCGCGACGCCGCCGGCATGGGCTACCGCATGGCGATCCTGCCCGCCTTGCTGCTGCAAAACATCGTCGGGATCTGCGACCAGGCGCTCGGCGCGCTGAAGACGACGCACCGTCATCCGCCGCCGACCGCCGAGATGACCGTGCGCGAGATGTTCCGGCGTGTCGGTGCCGACGAGTGGGACGCGCGCCGCGATCAGTTCCGCCCCGACTGACCGGCTCGCGATCCTGCGGAATAGCGTGCTGTGCCGGGCTACGAGCCCGCACAGCGGCGCGTTTTAGCGAAACACCGTCAGCGCCTCGACCAGCATCTCATAACCGAGCTCGACCGAGAGCTCAGGCACAACCGGAACTTCGGAGCCCAGAGTGTCTGCGACCACGACACCCGTCCCAAGCACGCCGAGGCCGAGATTGTGCATCAGCCGCTCTCGCCGCGCCGCGTCCATCCCCCGCAAATCCGTGGTATCGAGCTTGCAGGCGGCGTCCTTGAGATAGCCGAGATTGGCGATGATCTCCTGCGCCGCAATGATCCGCAAACGCGGTGAATTGCGCTGCCGCTCGGTCACCGCAACCCGGTTCAATTCGAAAAGCGTGTCGTGGATCGCCTGCGCGCCGAGGCCAAATGCCGCCAATCTTTGTGCTTCGGCGGTCAGAAACTCTGCCTTGAATTGTTCCATATTGCGCAGCACCGCCAGAGCGGCTGCCGGGTGACCCCGCATTTTCTCCAAAGCGGTGTCGATCGTCGGCCTGAGCTGCGGGTCTTGCAGCAGCTGCGTAAAGCCTTCGCAGGCGATGTGAGCGATTGTCGCCTGACCCTGTTCCGTCAATCCCTGTGAACTATGATCAATCGTTACGATATCATTGATATCCCGCGCCAAGTACGAGAAGGGAGCGGTCACCGCAACCAATATCAGGGCACCCACACCGGCGATCCCGGCTCGTCGCGACCCGCGCATCAAATTCTCCCGTTCCGCACTGCTGACAAGGTCACCATCATACCAGCAGTTTCAAATGATCAGAGATTCCCTTATTGATCGCGTTCTCTATCGCGACGGCTTGATCCTGGTTATCGACAAGCCTGCCGGGGTCGCCGTGCACCCTGGCCCCGGCGGTGGACCGAACCTCGAAAGCCGGTTTGCCGAGCTGCGCTTTGGGCTGCCCCATTCGCCGGCCCTCGCCCATCGGCTCGATCGCGACACCAGCGGCTGCCTGGTTCTCGGCCGCCACCCGAAGGCGCTGCGCCGGCTCGGCGCGTTGTTCGCCGCGGGCCAAGTCGAAAAGCGGTATTGGGCAGTGGTCGAAGGACGCCCGCCGCAGGAAGAGGGTTGCGTCGACGCAGGCCTGAGAAAGCTCGCGACCGGCCGTGGCTGGCGCATGATCATCGACCCGGCGGGGCAGCACGCGGTCACCCGCTACCGGCTTCTCGCCACCGGTGATGGCCGCAGCTGGCTCGAACTCAGACCACGCACCGGCCGCACCCATCAGATCCGCGTCCATTGCGCGGCTCTCGGCTGCCCGGTTGTTGGCGATGCTGGCTATGGTCGGGGTGAGGGCCCGATGCTGCTGCACGCGCGCGAGATTGTGCTGCCGCTCTATCGGGCAAAGCCGCCGATCGCGGTCCGCGCGCCGCCGCCGGCGCATCTGCTCGCCGCCCTTTTGCACCTCGGCTATGATCCCGCCGCGGAAGATGCCGCAGAAAAGGTGGTGATGTGACCATCGCCGAGGTGACGGTTCGCCGGCTTGTGGCGGAGGATGTTGCGCGTTATCGGCAGATACGGCTCGACGCCTTGAAACATGATCCGGATTGGTTCGGCAGCACGTTCGAGACGGAAAGCTCCGAGCCGCCGCAGTGGTTTGCCGACCGGCTGGAGCGTGCGGCGGTGTTCGGCGCCGAGGATCGCGAAGAGTTGCTGGGCATCGCCGGGTTCTTCGCAAGGGAAGGCCGTAAGGAAGCGCACAAGGGCGTTCTCTGGGGCATGTATGTGCGGCCAAAGGCGAGAACCTCGGGAATTGGCCGGCGGCTTGTCGAGGCCGTCATCGAACACGCCCGCAAAAATGTCGAAGTGCTGCAGCTGACCGTGGTCAAGGGCAACGAGCCGGCACGCCGCCTCTATGCCAGCCTCGGCTTTGTCGAATACGGTGTCGAACGCAATTCCTTGAAGTGGAACGGACGCTATTGGGACGAAATACTGATGGCAAAACCGCTGCTGCCGGACCGGGAGACGGCGTCATGATCCCGCGCTACAGCCGCCCCGAGATGGCCCGGATCTGGGCGCCGGAAAACTATTTCCGCATCCAGCTCGACATCGAAATCTATGCCTGCGAAGCGCAGGAGCGGCTCGGCGTGATCCCCGCAGGCGTCGCCGAGGCGGTGCGCGCGCGCGGCACGATCGCGGTCGAGCGGATTCGCGAGATCGAGCGCGAGGTGCACCATGAGACGATCGCCTTTCTGACCAGCCTCGCCGAGGAGGTCGGACCGCAGGCGCGCTTTCTACATCAGGGCATGACGTCGAGCGATGTGCTCGACACCTGTCTTGCGGTGCAGCTGAGCGAGGCGGCCGATCTGCTGCTCGCCGATCTCGACGCGGTGCTCGCAGCGCTGCGGCGGCGCGCGTTCGAGCACAAATATACGGTCATGGCCGGACGCAGCCACGGCATCCACGCCGAGCCGACCACCTTTGGCATCAAGCTTGCCGGGCATTGGGCCGAATTCGCCCGCAACCGCGAGCGGCTGGTCACGGCGCGGCGCGAGATCGCGACCTGCGCGATTTCCGGCGCGGTCGGCACCTTTGCCAATATCGACCCCGCGGTCGAAGCCCACGTCGCCGCGCGGCTGCAGCTCGCGCCCGAGCCGGTCTCGACCCAGATCATCCCGCGTGACCGGCACGCCGCGTTCTTTGTGACGCTGGCACTGATCGCTGCCGGCATCGAGCGGCTGGCGACCGAGATCCGCCATCTGCAGCGTACCGAGCTGCGCGAAGCGGCCGAGTATTTCGCCGAAGGCCAGAAGGGCTCCTCGGCGATGCCGCACAAGCGCAACCCGGTGCTGTCGGAAAACCTGTCGGGGCTGTCGCGAGTGATCCGCGCGAGTGTGATCCCGGCGCTCGAAGACGTTGTAACCTGGCACGAGCGCGACATTTCGCACTCCTCGGTCGAGCGCGTCATTGCGCCCGACACGACGATCGCGCTCGATTTCGCGCTTCATCGGCTGGCCCTCATCATCGATCGGCTGGTGGTCGATCCTGAGCGCATGCGCGCCAACCTCGACTCACTCGGCGGGCTCGTCGATTCGCAACGCGTGCTGCTGGCCTTGACCCAGGCCGGGATGAGCCGCGAGGGCGCTTATCGTCTGGTCCAGAACCACGCGATGGCGGCGTGGCGCGGCGAAGGCCGGTTTATCGACCGGCTCAAATCCGACCCGGAAATCACCCAGCTTCTCGACGGATCGGCGATCGACGGGCTGTTCGACGCCGCCTATCACCTGAAGCATGTCGACACGATCTTCCGCCGCGTGTTTGGCGAAGAACTCGATCGAGTGACTGACAGTCACATTTCTTGTTGACGATGCGGGCGTCAGGACCTATTTCTCAGTTGCCCTCGGGGGTGCGCGCGATTGGGCGCGTCCCGGCTGCGGTAGCCGCAATCAGCGCTGTGTCGAGCGCGGCACGAGCCGGAGGGCATATGCAGGTACTTATAAGACGCGCGGCGGCGAAGATGCTCCGTAGAATTCCAGCGGACCGGAGGACACAAATTCTCCAACCCGTAAAGGACTTGGCGGCTGACCCGAACAACCGGACGCTGGACGTCCAACCGCTCGCCGGGGGCGCTTCATTCCGGTTGCGAGTGGGTGATTACCGGATCATTTTTTCCCTCGACCGTCCGTCAGGGGTGCTGACGGTTGACGCGATCGGGACACGGGGCGATGTTTACAAGAGATGAGGCAGTTTTTGCATTGCCGAAGCCGATCTCGCTGGGCGACGCCGAAGTGGTGTTGTCTCGCCGCGACTGGGATCATATCGTCGAAGTGTTTAATGCTCGGCTGGGCCGCGGCAACGATCCCGACGAGGATGCAGCCGATCTGGCGGCTGCGGCTGCGGCACGCGCCGAGGATGCCGGTCTTGCCGCTCGCATTGAAAAGGATCGGGGGTCTTCCGTCGAGGTGACGATCCCAATCGAGGTGTTGGAAGCAGAACTAGAAGGCGCGCATCCGATCAAGGCCTGGCGCGAGCATAGGAAATGGACCCAATCGCAGCTCGCTTCAGAATCGAGCGTGGCGCGGGACCTGATCGCGCAAATCGAGACGCATCGGAAAACTGGCAGTATACAGACGCTGAACCGCTTGGCACGGGCTCTTGCCGTGCCACTCGAGGCGCTTATCCAAGATGAAGCCGAAGATACGAAAATAGGAGAAACGCGATGAGCTCGCTGCGCCGCCGTAACGGCCCTCGTCTCAAATATGCCGCCGACGATGCCGGCCCCTACGACACGATCGCGGTGGACAAGCTGACCCCGATCATCGGCGCCGAGATCGCCGGTGTCGATCTGGCCGAGCCGCTCGGCAACCGCGCTCTCGACGAGATCCACCGCGCGCTGGCTGAGAATTCGGTGATCTTCTTTCGCGACCAGCATTTGAGCGACGATCAGCATCTCGCCTTCGGCCGGCGGTTTGGTGAGCTGCACATCCATCCGGCGGCACCCTCGGAGCCGGGCAAGCCCGAGCTGATGATCATCCATGCCGACAAGGACAGTCCGCGTGCCAACGGCGAAGGCTGGCACACCGACGTATCCTGCGATCCCGAGCCGCCGATGGGCAGCATCCTCTACATCCGCACCTGCCCGCCGCATGGCGGCGATACGCTGTTCGCCAGCATGTACGCTGCCTATGCCGCGCTGTCAGACCGCATGAAGGCCTATCTCGACGGGCTCACGGCCGAGCACAGCGGCGATCATTATCGCGGCCAATACGCGAATTACGGCATCGCCGACAAACCCGAATATCCTCGCGCAGAGCATCCGGTGGTGCGGACCCATCCGGTAACGCGGCGCAAGGCGCTCTATGTCAACAAGGGCTTCACCCGCCGCATTCTCGGCATTCCGCTCGACGAGAGCGAGGCCATCCTCAACTATCTCTACGAGCACATGGCAAACCCGCTGTTCCAGTGCCGCTTCCGCTGGCAGGCGAATTCGATCGCTTTCTGGGACAATCGCTGCGTCCAGCATCATGCGATGTGGGATTACTGGCCGCACACCCGTTCCGGGCACCGGGTCACCGTCAAGGGCGACCGGCCGGTGTGAGCTGAGCCGCCCTTATTTCTTCATCAGCTGCTCTTTGGCCTGCTCGTTGAAGTGGTCGAGCTCGAAGCTGATGCGGGACGGGGTGATCGTCGGGTCCCCGGTGGAAAGGTCGGCGATTAGCTTGTCGAGCACGCGCTGGTCGCCACCCGCCTGGAACTGGACCGCGACGAGGTTCTTGGCATAAGTCTGTGCCGCCTCGCCGCCGAGACCGATCCGCTCGGCCGCCCACAACCCGATCATCCGGTTGCGGCGAGCGGTGGCCTTGAACCGGAACTCCTCGTCATGCTTGAATCGGTTCTCGAATTCCTTTTCGCGGTCGGCAAAGGTGGTCATGGCCCCATCGTCCCGAGCTAACCCGTCTAACGCCACAGGCGCCCCGTGCGATATGGCGCGGGGCTTCGCTCGCCGCAAGCAGACAACATTCGAGGGTTTCGAGACAGCATGTGCACGGTGGTGATCTTGCGCCGGCCGGACGATCCGTGGCCGCTGATCATCGGCGCCAATCGTGACGAGATGATCGCGCGGCCGTGGCGGCCGCCTGGCCGGCACTGGCCGGATCGGCCGGAGGTGATCGCCGGGCTTGATTTGTCGGCCGGCGGCTCGTGGCTCGGGGTCAACGATTGGGGTGTCGCTGCGGCGGTGCTGAATCGGACCGGCTCGCTCGGTCCCACCCCCGGACTGCGGTCGCGCGGTGAGCTGGTCCTCGAAGCGCTCGATCACGCCGATGCCGTCGCGGCGGCCGAGGCGCTGACCCATCTCGATCCTGGTTCCTACCGGACCTTCAATCTGATCGTGGCCGACGAGCGCGACGCGTTCTGGCTGCGCCATGCCGGGGGCCCGCGCGTCGAGGCGCACCCGCTGAAGGAGGGGCTGTCGCTGATCGGCGCCGGCGATCTCGACGATCTCGGCACGCGGCGGTTGCAACTGGCGATGCCGGCATTCCGCGCGTGGCCGGCGCCGCAGCCGGACCGCGGCGATTGGGCGGCCTGGCAGCAGCTCTTGGGCAGCACGCGAGCGCCACCGGGCGAGGCGGCCAGCGCCGCAATGCGGTTTCACACCGAAGGCTATGGCACCGTGTCGAGCGCCATCATCGCCCTGCCGGCGCGCGACGGCACGGAGCGCCGGGCCGCGTTCCGATTTGCCTGCTGGCAGCCCGGGGAAACGCCGTGGCACGATATCGAATTAGGATGACCGGGTGGCGGGCAGGAGCGGCTGGCCGCGGCGTCGCCGCGATCTCGATGAATTCATTGCTGCGCCAGCCATCGTCATGCCAGCCATCGTCATGCCAGCCATCGTCATGCCAGCCATCGTCATGCCAGCCATCGGCATGCCAGCCATCGTCATGAAGGCGCGAGTCCACGTCACCCTCAAGCCGGGCATCCTCGATCCGCAAGGCAAGGCGATCGGCAACGCGCTCGCGGCGCTGGGGTTCACCGGCGTCGGCGAGGTGCGCCAGGGCAAGCTTATCGAGTTCGAAATCGCCGCAGCCGACACGACGGCCGCCCGCGCAGAAATCGAGGCGATGTGCCGACAGCTCCTCGCCAACCCGGTGATCGAGGATTACGCGATCGAAATCATGCCCATCGCCGCTGCACATCCTCGCCCAGCGTCTCCCTGAGCTTCTTTTCCAGGGTTGGCGCCCGGTACGGCTTGGCAAGAAACTGGAACTCCCCTGAGGGTGCCTGCGCCTCGTGCGCCGCACCGGCATAGCCGGAGGTCAACAGGATTCGTAAATCCGGCCGCAATCGGCTCGCTGTGCGGGCCAGATCGATGCCGCTCATGCCCCCCGGCATGATCACGTCGGTGAACAGCAAATCGACGACCCGCTCGCGATGCAGCAGGGCGAGCGCCTCGGGACCGGTTTGTGCGACCAGCGTGCGATAGCCGAGATCCGCAAGCATCGTGACGATCAGCTCGCGCACATCGGGATCGTCCTCGACGACGAGAACCGTCTTTCCGCTTTGGTCTGCCGGCACGAGAGCATTGAGCGAAACCTCGGGCCGGGCCGCTGGCTCGTCCCTGCGCGGGAGATAGATGTGAACCGTGGTGCCGAGACCCGTTCGGCTCTCGATGCGGGCGGCGCCACCCGATTGCTTGGCAAAGCCATAAACCTGGCTCAGACCGAGCCCGGTGCCTTTGCCGACCTCCTTTGTCGTGTAGAACGGCTCGAACGCGCGCGCCAGCACTTCCGCGCTCATCCCGCACCCGGTGTCGCTGATCGAGACCATCACATAGTCGCCCGGTTCCACGTCGATCCCGTCACCGCTGCCGGCGGCGGCGACATTCGCCGTGGCAACCGTCAGCCGGCCCGAAATGCCCATCGCATCGCGCGCGTTGGCCGCAAGGTTGAGGATCGTCGCTTCGAATTGCGCCGGATCAGTCAGGCTGGTCCAGACCCCGGGTTGCAGGCGCAGGTCGATCTCGATCCCCTCGCCCAGGGTTCTCTGGCATAGGTTCAGCGTCTCTTGCAGCAGCTCGTTGATATCGATGAGCTGCGGGCGGATCTCCTGGCGACGTGAAAATGCCAGCAATTGCTGGGTCAGCCGCGAGCCGCGCAGCGCCGCACGCAATGCCGCGTTGGCATAGCGGCTGCCCGTCCCTTCTTCCGGCAACACGGTCGTCAGCATTTCGAGATTGCCGATGATGGCGGTCAGCAGATTGTTGAAATCATGCGCGACCCCACCCGTCAGCTGGCCGACCACTTCCATCCTCTGTGCCTGGCGCAGCTGCTCTTCGGCGGCCCGCCGTTCCGTCAGATCGCGGGTGATCTTGGCAAAACCCATCAGCCGGCCGGCGCCGTCGCGGATAGCATCGATCACGACACTGGCCCAAAAGACCGTGCCGTCCTTGCGCACCCGCCAGCCCTCGGCCTCGAACGTGCCGGTCTGCCGCGCCGTCTCCAACGCCTCATGCGGCACCCCGTTCTGCCGGTCTTCGGCAGTGTAGAACTGCGAGAAATGCCGGCCGATGATCTCGTTCGCCGCGTAGCCCTTGATGCGCTCCGCCCCGAGGTTCCAATTGGTTACCACCCCGTCCGGATCGAGCATGAAGATCGCGTAGTCGGCGACCCCCTGAACCAGCATCCGGAAGCGCTCTTCGCTGATCCGAAGCTGGGCCAGGGCCTCGGCCATCTCGCGAGTGCGCTCGGCGACCCGCTGCTCGAGTGTTTCGGTCAGCCGCTGCCGCGCGTCCTCGGCATTCCTTCGGTCGCTGATGTCGATCAGCATGTTGACCGCGCCAATCAGCGCACCCGAGGCATCGTGCAGTGGGGTCGGGAATGGGAGGAAATGGACGCGTGTGCCGTCCGGGCGCTCCAGGATTGCTTCGACGCCGCGAACCGGCCGGTCCTCTTTCAAGGCGACCGCCATCGGGCATTCGCTGAGCGGCAGCGGCGTGCCGTCCGGGAGATACAGGCGCCAGCTGATGCACCAGCGGTCCGCTGCCCAATTCGGGGCGCCGCCCGGAAAACTCGACCGCGGCTTTGTTGTAAAATGTCAGGCGGCCCTCGGCATCGGTCGTGTAGATGGCCGCCGGCAGGGCTTGGAGAAGTTGGCGGAACCGCCAGTCGAATGGCGAATAATCAACGCTATGCGGCGGTTCGCTGAGAGCGGAAGAGTCCACTAAAATCTCTCGAAAAAACGGCGTCACTCCCAGCAGCATCTATCGGCGGGCTGCATCCGGCACAATGGCGAACCGAGCACGCGGTCGCAAGGTTCCATCGTGCTCGTCTCCGACACTGCCGCTGCGCACCCCGCTCGCCTTGCACCACAGCACCGCGCGGCGTATCTGACCGGCATTGCTGCCGAGGCACCGATGAACGCCGTGGTCATCATCTTTCCGGGCTCGAACCGCGAGCGCGACGTGTGCATGGCGTTGGAGCGAGCCAGCGGACACGCACCCAGGCGCGTCTGGCATGGCGAGGCGAGCCTGCCCGAGAGCGATCTGATCGTGCTGCCTGGCGGCTTTGCCTATGGCGACTATTTGCGCTGCGGGGCGATGGCGGCGCATTCGCCGATCATGCGCGAGGTGCGGGCGCGGGCCGAGCGCGGCACGCCGGTGCTCGGCATCTGCAACGGCTTTCAGATCCTGACCGAAGCGGGGATGCTGCCGGGGGCGTTGCTGCCAAACCGCTCGCTGCGCTTTGTTTGCCGCGACATTCATTTGCGGGTCGAGAACAACCAGACGGTCTTTACCTGCGGCTATCAAGCCGGCCAGGCGATCCGGGTGCCGGCTGCCCATCAGGAAGGCAGTTTCACCGCCGACCCGGAAACGCTCGACCGGCTCGAAGGCGAAGACCGGGTCGCGTTCCGCTATTGCGCGCCCGACGGCAGCTTTGACGATACGGCGAATTTCAACGGCTCGGCGCGGGCGATCGCCGGCATTTTCAATGCGAGCCGCACGGTCCTGGGGCTGATGCCGCATCCCGAGAACGCGACCGACCCGCTCTTGGGCAGCACCGACGGCGCTGCGTTTTTCGCCGGGCTGGTCGGCGCGCTGTCGTGACCCGCAGCAACACCCCACCGGAGCTGGCGGCCGAGCATGGGCTCACCGGCGAGGAGCTCAAGCGCGCTTGCGTGATCCTCGGGCGGACGCCGAATTTGACCGAGCTCGGCATCTTTTCGGTCATGTGGAGCGAGCATTGCTCCTACAAATCCTCGAAAATCTGGTTGAAGACATTGCCGACCACCGGCCCACGCGTGATCTGCGGACCGGGCGAGAATGCCGGGGTCGTCGATATCGGTGATGGCGACGCGGTGGTCTTCAAGATCGAGAGCCACAACCACCCGTCCTTTATCGAGCCTCGTCAGGGCGCGGCGACCGGGGTCGGCGGCATTCTACGCGACGTCTTCACGATGGGCGCGCGGCCGGTGGCATTGCTCGATTCGCTGCGCTTTGGTAGCCCCGGCCATCCGCGGACCCGGCATCTGGTTTCGGGTGTGGTGGCAGGCATCGGCGGCTATGGCAATTGCGTCGGCGTGCCGACGGTCGGCGGCGAATGCGAGTTCGACCCCGCTTATGACGGCAACATCCTCGTCAACGCGATGTGCGTCGGGATCGCGAGGGCCGACCGGATTTTCTATTCGACCGCGGCCGGGCCGGGAAACGCGGTCGTCTATGTCGGGGCCAAGACCGGCCGCGACGGCATCCACGGGGCAACTATGGCCTCGGCCGAATTTGGTGCCGATGCGGGCGAGCAGCGCCCGACAGTGCAGGTCGGCGACCCGTTCACCGAAAAATTGCTGATCGAGGCGTGCCTCGAATTGATGCAGGGCGATGCGATCGTTGCGATCCAGGACATGGGTGCGGCCGGGCTGACCTCGTCATCGGTCGAGATGGCCGGCAAGGGCGGGCTCGGCATCGCGCTCGATCTCGACCTTGTGCCGGTGCGCGAGACCGGCATGACGGCCTACGAGATCATGCTGAGCGAGAGCCAGGAGCGCATGCTGATGGTGTTGCGCCCCGGCAGCGAGGCCGCGGCGCGGCGCATTTTCGCGAAATGGGAGCTCGATTTCGCGGTCATCGGCCAAGTTACCGATACCGGGCGGCTCGTCTTGCGGCAGGGCGGTGAGATCGCGGCCGAGATTCCGCTCGCACCGTTGGTCGGCGAGGCGCCGGTCTACCAGCGCCCGTGGCGGAGGACCGACCCGCAACCGGACATCGACCCGGCGAACCTGCCCGACCGCGATCCGCTCGAATCTCTCGGACGGTTGATCGGCTGCCCGGCGCTGGCCTCGAAACGCTGGATCTGGGAGCAATACGATCACCTCGTCATGGGCGGCACGGTCAAGCGGCCGGGCGGCGATGCCGCGGTCATTCGCGTCGGTGAAAGCAAGGCGCTGGCGCTCGCCACCGATTGCACGCCGCGTTATTGCCACGCGGACCCGGTGCGCGGTGGGATGCAGGCCGTTGCCGAGAGCTGGCGCAATCTGACCGCGGTCGGCGCCCAACCATTGGCGCTGACCGACAATCTGAATTTTGGCAGCCCCGAGCGGCCGGAGATCATGGGGCAGATCGTCGGCGCCGTCGAAGGCATCGCCGCAGCGTGCCGGGCGCTCGATTACCCGGTCGTCTCCGGCAATGTATCGCTCTACAACGAGACGAATGGCCGGGCGATCTGGCCCACCCCGGTGATCGGCGGGGTCGGGCTGCTCACGGATGCACGGCACGCGGTCGATCTCGCGCTGCAGCGAGATGGTGACGTGCTGATCCTGATCGGCGACACGCGGGGCCATCTCGGTGCCTCGCTCTATCTGCGCGAAATCGCCGGTAGCAAGGCCGGGCCGCCGCCGCCGGTCGATCTCGCCGCCGAACGGCGCAACGGCGATTTCGTGCGCGACGAAATCGGCGCCGGCCGGGTCGCGGCCAGCCACGATCTGTCGGATGGCGGTCTTTTTGTGGCGCTTGCCGAGATGGCGATGGCCGGCGGCCGCGGCATCGCGCTTGCGCCGACGCCACCGGATGTCTCACGCCAGGCTTGGTTATTCGGCGAGGATCAGGGGCGTTATATCGTCGAGACGGCCGCGCCCGATGCCCTGCTCGCGGCAGCGCGTGATGCCGGCGTGCCGGCTCGCGTGATCGGCGTGGTCGGCGGCGGCGCGTTGACACTCCCCGGCGCCGGTGCCATATCGGTGAAAGAATTGAGGGCCGCGAACGAAGCTTGGCTGCCGGGCTACATGGACTGAGCGTGAGCGGGAGGAACCGGGCGATGGCGATGGACGCGGCGATGATCGAGCGGCTGATCAAGGAAAGCCTCCCCGACGCGCAGGTCTCGATCGAGGATTTGCGGGGCGACGGCGATCACTATGCCGCTCACGTCGTTTCCGGCGCGTTTCGCGGCAAGACCCGGGTTCAGCAGCATCAGATGGTGTACCAGGCGCTGCGCGGCCGGATCGGCGGCGAATTGCACGCGCTCGCCTTGCAAACCGGCGCTCCCGAGGATTGAATCGCCGTCTCTTCCAGTCTTGGCGAAATCGAGGAACCAGAAATGGACATTACGGTTCAGGATCGCATCCAGCAGGAGATCACCGACACCCCGGTCGTGCTGTTCATGAAGGGCACGCCGGTCTTTCCGCAATGCGGGTTCTCGGCGGCGGTGGTCCAGATTTTGAGCCATCTCGGGGTCAAGTTCAAAGGTGTGGACGTGCTCTCGGATCCGCAGATCCGGCAGGGCATCAAGGAATTTTCGAGCTGGCCGACGATCCCGCAGCTCTACGTCAAGGGCGAGTTTGTCGGCGGCTGCGACATCGTGCGCGAAATGTACGAGACCGGCGAATTGCAGCAGGTGCTCGAACAGAAGGGCGTCCCGGTCCGCGCCTGAGAGCTGCGGCCGCTCAATCGGCCGGGTGCAAGCGCGCCGGGTCGACGCGGAACAGGAGCGGAAAGAACGGGTAGCGCAGCGGCTGGTGCCGCGCGCCGGCCTCGGAGACGCACCATAATTGTCCGTCGCTGTCGAAGGCGATGCCTTCGATGCCGCCGGCGACACGATAACGCGCGGTGCGGGTGGCGCTCGCCGGATCGAGCCGGTCGAGCGCGCCCCAGCCGAGGTCGCTGCGCGCGATCCACAACCCGCCGTGGGGACCGATCGCGGCACCTTGCGCATATGTCGGGATGGCTGCGACCGCCGCAGCCGACTGCGGATCGAGCGTGCCGCCGCCATTGTGCGCGTCGAGAAGCGAAAGATTAAACTTGAAGGACTTGGCTGGCCCCTGGGTCTGATAATCGCCGATCCAGATCGACCCCTTTCCCGAAATCGCAAACGCGCCCTTGAGCCCGCCGCCCAGCCGCCAGATGCGGAATTTTGGCGCGGAGCTGCCAAAGGCAGTGTCGAGATCGGTTTCGAACAGCGTATGCGTGTCGGCGATGAAGAGCCTGCCGTCCCCGGCATAGGCGAGGCCGCCGGCGTGCCCGCAGGGTAGCGGCACCGCAAAATGGCCGGTCACCCGGCCGGTCCGCGGATCGATGCGAAACACCCGGCATGGCCCGCGATTCTGCCAGGTGGCGAGACTGCGATAGGCGGAGACGAACAGGCTGCCGCGGGCGAATGCCAGTCCTTGCGGGTCCCAGCCATTGTCGAGCCCGGGCATCCAGATCATCCGGTCGATCGCAGCCAGATTGGGAACCGGGCTGATCGCGCGCGGACCATAGCCCGGCCGCTGCCCTGGGATCGCCTGGGTCAGCGTCTCGAGGCGACGGCAGACCGGTGTGATGCCGCAGGCCGCGATCAGAGCCAATGCGGCACCGATGCGCCAAGAGCGCGCCAGCCGACGGCGCGCTGGCAGTCCCGCCTCGGGATCCTTCGCCAACCGCCCAACCCTTTCATGCGGCATCGCCCGACGACGATCCTGCGCCGAGGCGAATCGCCATGGAATGGCATCCCCGCTGAGACCAGCCCGGTGCAATTATCGCCGTCTGCTCCGCCTTTAACGCGAACAGCCAGACCTCCGCTGCGCGCGATCATAAAGAATCGGCAGCTTTTTGCCTCTCCCGTTAAGAAAGTTAGTGATTTCCGCTTCCGACCTGCGGTTCTATTAACCGATCAACGAACCTTGACGGGGCGCGAGCCGGGGACCGTTTCACCAAACGGGCTCGCGCGATCACCAGCCGGGGGCAATAGAAATGCGCGCCACGCTCGCCTGGGGCCTCGTATGGGGCGCCCTTCCGATGGTTTTGTTGACGCTTTACCCACGCCACGCGACAGCTGGCAACTGCGCACTCTATGCCCGCGCGCAAACGGGGGTCGCGCTTTACGGCGATGCCGGAGACTGGTGGGACGAAGCGGCCGGCCGCTATCAGCGCGGCCATGTCCCCGAGGCGGGCTCGATCCTGGTGTTCCAGCGCAGCGGTGCGATCCCGTCCGGGCATGTTGCGATCGTCACCGAGGTGATCGGTCCCCGCGAGATCATCGTCAACCAGGCCAACTGGTATCGCGGGGAAGTCACCCCCGCTGTTCCGGTGGTCGATGAATCGCCCGGCAACGACTGGACCACGGTCGCGGTCATGAATGTCGGCTCGGGGCATTACGGGCGTGACTACCCGAGCTACGGCTTTGTCTATCCGCAAACCGGGCCGAGCACGATTGTCGCCAGCGCCGGCACGACCGGTCTTACCCGCGACCTCACGGCCATCCCGACCGCCTATGACCCGGACACCGATCTGCGCCTCCTGCACACCGCCGCCACGACCGACGATGATTTGCGGCGCAGATACGCGCGGCATCGGGGGCGCGTTGCGCAGCGGAGGAGGTCGCTGGCCCAGGTGCATCATCTCGCCCCTGCAGCCCGCGACCGTGACCGGACCGGTCGCACGCATATCCTTGCTCGAAGCCCGCTCCATGCTCTCCGCCATGTCCATAAGGCTCCAACGATGCGGCGCGCCGAGAGCCGCTCGCGGCATCGGGCGTAAACCCGATAGCAGCACCGCGGCGGGCCGACCGTCTGGTTGACAGCGACGCGGCGGGCGGGGCTATCCTGCCCGGCCAACCGCGAGGAATGAAATGCCCCGAGCTGATGCCGACCCGGTCTTCCTGCCGGCCCAGACCCTGTCCGACGAGATCGGCAGCGGCCGTCTGTCGCCAATAGATGTGGTCGATGCGCTGCTCGCTCGCATCAAGGCTCAGGATCAAAAGCTGCACGCCTTTGTCGAAATCTATGCCGACGAGGCGCGGCTTGCCGCCGAAGCCGCTGACAAGGCGATCCGCTCCGGTCATCGGATCGGGCCTTGGCACGGCATTCCGATTGCACTCAAGGACCTGATCGAGATCGAAGGACGGGTGACGACCGGCGGCTCGCAGGTCTGGCACGACCGCCGCTCGGCCTATACCGCGACGATCGCCAAACGCCTGATCGCCGCCGGCATGATCGTGATCGGCAAGACCCATACGGTCGAGTTCGCGATGGGCGGTTGGGGCACGAACCAGCACCGCGGCACGCCGTGGAACCCATGGGACGAGGGCATGGCGCGCACCCCCGGCGGGTCGAGCAGCGGCACCGGCGTCGCCGTCGCGGCCGGCATGGCGCCGTGGGGGATCGGCACCGATACCGGCGGATCGGTTCGGCTGCCGGCCTCATGGTGCGGGCTCAGCGGGCTCAAGACCACAATCGGCCGGGTCAGCACCTACGGCATCCTGCCGCTGAGCCCCAGCCTCGACACACCGGGGCCGATGGCCCGCTCGGTCGAAGATGCGGCACTGCTGTTTCAGGCGATCGAGGGGCCCGACCCGCTCGACCCGCGCACTCTAGGGCGTCCGCCGGCCACGGATCTGACGATGATGCGGCGCGGCGTGCGTGGCTTGCGGCTCGCGGCGATGCCACGGCACGAGCGCGACGGCGTCGCTCCGGAGATGCTCGCCGCCTACGACGCAGCGCTCGAGACCCTGGCCCGGCTCGGCGCCGAGATCGTCGCGATCGCGCTGCCGCGCCGTTTTGCCGACTATACCCAGCTGGTCGGCCGCATTATCGGCGCCGAATCCTATTTCCTGGTCGGTGATCTGATCGACGATATGAGCCTGCCGATCGACCCGGCGGTGCGCCCGCGGATCGCCTCGGGCCGCGGGCTGTCGGCGCGCGACTATCTCGGCGCCCTGCGCGAGCGTGACGAGGCGAAGGCAGAATTCGCCGCCGCACTCGGCGATGCTGACGCGCTCCTGACCCCGACCACGACGACCGCGGCGATCCCGCTCGACGCGGTTGACCAGAGCACGACACCCGCCCACTTCACCCGCTTTGTCAACGCGCTCGAATTGTGCGCGCTGGCGCTGCCCGACGGCTTTACCGCGAGCGGTCTGCCATTGTCGCTGCAGATCGTCTGCCGCGGTTATGACGAGGCGACGGCCCTGCGGATCGGCTGGGCCTACCAGCAGGCGACCGACTGGCACCAGCGCCATCCGCCCGCCGATCGCGGCTGACGGCGCGGATTCATCGGCTCAATTCGCGTGGTTGAAATCATTATCGATCCCCGAACAGAAAAGCGAGCAGCACCAGACGACGGCCTGCGGTGACACGGAGCGCCTCGTGCAGCAGCGCCGACGAAAAGACAAAGGCTGTGCCGTTTTCCGGACGATAGCGCTGATCGCCAAACTCGGGGAAGCGCAGCTCGCCGCCGCTAAATTCTTCGACGTTCAAATTCATCGACATCGCAAACCGGCGATATGGGGTGGGACCGACATTATCGCGGTGGCCGTGCAGCTCGCCGCCGCGTTGCCCTTCATAGCAGGCGATGCGCATTCGTTCCCACGCTGTTATGTTGTAATGAAATGCTTTGGCAATTTCCGGGAACAGCCGTTTCTCCAATCGGGAACGAAGAAGTTCCTTGGTGTCCTCCTCGACTATCCAATGGTCGATGCGATCGCGGCGTCCATATTCTGGAATCCTCATCTTGTAGTCTTTGCCAATATAGTCAATGCCAGGACCCGGCGGCATGAACACGGTTCCCCGCGTTTTGTATACCTCAATCAGTCGCCGGCATTCCTCTTGCGTCAACACCTCCGGCACGATCAACACCGGCGGGTGCGGCGCCATCAATCTGGGTTTGCGCCCTGCTGCCAGGCGTTTGACGACGGCAAACACATCATCGACATGAGTGCTTGGCATCGATCTGACGATTGCGGCGACGTGATGGTTCGGCCGCAGCACGACCGTGGTCGGACGATCGCGGGTGTCAGCAGCGAAGGCCCGAAACGCCTTTCCATCCACGTCGCAGAGAACCGGAAACGGAATGTCCCGCCCGGCTGGCACCCCGTCTTGGGCCAGCATCACGATAAAGAGCCGCAGTCCCATGGCGCTCACTGCCGAGACCCGGGAACAACAGCCGGCGAGGATCTGAGCGACGGCTGGTGAGAGCGCGGGGCAAAAGACAACGGCGATCGGATTGCCCGCGATCGCGTCGCTGCGCAGATCGACCAGCATGCCGTCGCGATCCGGCAGGACGCAGGCAGGTGCGATGTCTCCGACACTGAGCGACATGGGCAGCGACGCGCCACTATTAGCCAACGCAGACGACGCCGACGAGTTGGTCAACACCTGCGCCCGACATCCCGTCCGTATGCTTTCCCCTTCGTGGGAGGATGGTCAGTACCGGATCCTTTCGGGAGCGGCTTGGAGACGCGCACCAAACCGGCGCACGTCTCCCGCTGCCGCTGTCAGCGGCAAACAAAGTTCGCCGCGTCGCTGGTGCTGCCGGTCCCGGTATAGGTCGCATTCTGCGGATACGGGCAGAGCGGCCGGGTGAAGGTGCCCTGGGTGGTGGCGTTGGGTGCATCGGTAGCGATGACCTGCTTCGGCGCGACGCCCTGCTCGACCCACGTTTCCAGCGCCGTGAATATATCGCTCGATGCCGGGCCCGAGCCGCCGTTTTGACCGAAGGAGTTGAGGCCGGGACCGCCGCCGCAATGACCCATACCGGGGGCCATGAACAGCCGATAATAGCTCTGGGTGCCTTGATAGCCCTGCCCCTCGAACGCCACGACGCTGTTGTAGTGCTGGATCGAAAACCCGGACGGGAGCAGTTGATCGGCAAAGCCGTGATATTGAATGAGCTTGCCGTTATGCGCCTTGAACGCGGAGAGGTCCGTATCGTTTGCGGTCAGCGCGGACCCGATCGTCTGCTCGGCGCTGCCAGGACTGGCGGGCGAAATGGGGAATTCGTTCAGCATTTGCGGGCTGCTGCTGACGCTAAACTGCTGCATGGTATTGAAGGTCGGCTGTTGCAGAAATTGTGTGTATGCCCCGTTCCCGAAGAAGTATTGGGTTGAAGTCGGCGGGTTAGTCAAGCTGGTCTGGGTGTTAATTCCCCCCCATAATTGCGCCTCATTACCGGGCTCGAGGCCGGGGCCGATGTTAAACGGGGCGACGCCTACATTGGTCACGATCCCGTTGTAGACGTTGCTGAGAGCGGTGATCTGGGCCGGCGTCAAAAAAGACGCGAATAACGTCGATGGATTGAAAGTGCATTGCGGCGGGTTGCCGAGGAAGTTGTCGGTCGGGACCGTCTTGGCATTGGCGCAGGCGGTTTGCACGGCATTAGTTATGGCCGGCAAGTCCGAGCTCGGGATGAAGCCGCTGGGGTTGTAAGGATTGGTCAATTGTTGTGCAATATAGGTCGCGTCCGACAAGAGCGTAACAAAATTGCTGGCCGCTGCGCCGCCCAAAATGCCATCGAAGTCATCGGGATAGCGCTGCAACTCCATAAATGCTTCTTCACCACCCTTTGAGCAGCCATTAAAATAAGTGTGCGCTGGAGTGTCGCCGTAAAACGCCGTGACAATCAGCTGCGCATCGAGGTCGGTCCGGTGGACAGCGCGATAGCCATAGTCGTTGATCCTTTGAAGATGCCCCAAAGCAAAGGCTCCTGGAGCCTCACCTGCCGGCTGGCTGCTGCCGTCATCGGTCGAGGCCGCCGCGTTGTTGTTCCCGACCGCATCCTTCAGCGGAGTATACTCGATCGAACCGGCAAAGCCGCCATTGCCGACCTGCTCGTAGCGCCCCGTCCAACCCGAAGTCGGCAGCCACACCTCGAAATTGATGTTCGAATCATGTGCCGGATTGGTGCTCGGCTGGATGTTGCCGACCACCCGGCACATCGAGACCGGAGCGGTCGTTGTGCCATGGATCACGCTCCCAGCGGAATAGACCTGTGCAGACGAGATCGTCGTGTCCGGCAGCGACAGCCCGGTCAGGCTGCCGCACGCATAGGGCGCGGCCGCAAAGCCGAGCTCAGCCGCGCACTGGCCTTGCAGGTTGCCGAAGACCCATTCGCCGCCCAAAGCATGCGTCGGCGCTGCGGTGTTGCCTTGGCATTGAAGATTGCCGCCGATCACGTTGAGGCTGATGTCACCGGCTGTGGCCGAGCTGTTGTTTTGGATCTGCGCATTGCCGCGGACCTCGCCGAGGGTCGCCTCGCACGCCCCTGAATTGTTCAGGCACTGGAAATTGCCGTTGATCTTGATCCCCGGCCCGGCGAAGCCGCTGGTCGCGGTGCAATTTTGGATCTGCACGTTGCCGCCCACCGTCACCGAGCCTTCGAGCAGGGTCGCGGCGCACTGGTTGGCCTGGACGGTGCCGCCGATCGATGACCACTCCTCCAGCCCATCGACGGTCAGGCTCGCATTCTGCGAAACCCGCACGTTGCCGCTGACGCTGGCCTGGTAGAGCGTGCAGGCTCCGCCGACCGGCACGACGACATTGCCGGCAATCGCCCCGGTCATCGACCCGTTGCACACCGTGTCGGCCCGCGCCGCGGTGCCGCCGGCCACGAGCGCCGCCAGCGAGACGGTCGAAAGCAGCATCAACTTGACACGATGACTCATGGCGTTTCTCCCTCTTTCGGGCCGAATGCCCCCGGTCGAAAAGGGGCTTCGCCCATTTATTAAGGTTAACTACAACATCGTCGGCGATTGTAACCAAGATCTCAGACCGGGTTCATTTTCGGCCGGCGTGTACCGCCGCGCGGCGACCGCCCCGCTCGTGCCGCCGACCGCCCCGCTCGCGCCGCCGACCGTCCGTCGCACCTATGACGAGGAAACCGAGGTGCGCATCGGCTGGGCCTACCAGCAGGCGACCGACTGGCACCAGCGCCACCCGCCCGGCCTCGGCTGATCGATCACTTGCCGAGCCCGAAGCGGCGGCCGAGAAAATCGAGCACGTCGGCGGCGCAGCGATCGGGATAGGCGTCGCAGATGTTGTGCGGCGCCCCCTCATAGACCCGCATCTCGACATCCGGGACAAGGCGGCGGAACGGCTCGTAATTCGCGGTCGACCCGATCGGCTCGGCGCCCGGCACCACGACCAGGGTCGGGCAGCGAATGCGGCCGAGCTCTTCGCTCCAATCGTAGCTTGCCATCAGAGCCACGAATTTGCCGATATAGGCCGGGTCGTTCTTGGCCGCCTCGTCGAGAAACCATTCGACAAGCCCCGGATCGATTTCGGCGAGCGGCAGCCGCTCGGCGATCGTCTCGGCAAGAAACCCGCGCAAGCCCTTCGCCGCGATCTGCGGGATCCAGCCCGCCGCCTGGCTGTTTTTGAGCCCCGGGGTCGAGCCGAACAGCATCAGGCTCTTCACCCGATGAGCCTGGTTCATCGCCAATTGCTGGCCGAGGTAGCCGCCCGCCGAATTGCCGACGATATGGGCGTCGCCGAGATCGAGATGGTCCATCAGCTCGGCGACATCGGTCACCAGCCGATCGAGAGCGAGCGGCTGGTCGGCCGGCGGTATCTGCGAATTGCCGTGACCGCGCAGGTCGAGCCGCGCCACCCGGTAATGCCGCGCCAGCGCCGGAACCCAGGCGTAATAGCGCTTGGCGCTGCCCATCGCCGCGTGCAGCAGCAGCAAGACCGGGGCCTCGATCCAGGGTGCCGTATAGTCGTCGATATAATAGGCGAGCAGCACACCGTCGCTCGCGGTGAAATGCTCCATCCCGGCCTCCTCGATCCCGGCGCAGCGATTGCCTGGGGAGTGACGATTGCCTCTGGCAGAGGGATCATCTACCACCGGCCGATCGCGGGCAATCCAGGCTCGGGCGATCGGGGGCGCCGCACGGCAGCATCGGAGACGACATGAAGATCGGGATTTTTCTGACCGGGCAGCACCCGCCGGAGAGCGACATCCTCGCCGAGCTCGAAGGCCAGTACGCAATGACGCGCCTCGCCCGCGACCGCGGCTGGGACGCCGTCGCCACCGGCCAGCATTATCTGAGCGAGGGTGTGCGGCAGTTGCAGCTGATCCCGTTTCTGGCGCGCCTCGCCGCCGAAGCCGGCGAGATGACCGGCATCGCCGGGGTATTGCTGGCCGGGCTGCACAACCCGGTCGAAATCGCCGAGTGCATCGCCTCGCTCGATGCGATCTGGCGCGGCAATTTCGTGTTCGGCGTCGGCCTCGGCTATCGCGAGACCGAGTTCGACGCGTTTGGCGTGCCCAAGGGCCAGCGCGTGCGCCGCTTCGAGCAGTGCCTCGAAGTGGTGCGCCGGTTGTGGACCGAAGACGGCGTCAGCTTTGAAAACCAAATCTGCAAGCTCACCAATGTCACGGCGACCTGCCGCCCGGTGCAAAAGCCGGGCCCGCCGATCTGGATCGCCGCCAACAGCGACGCCGCGGTGCGCCGCGCGGCCCGCCTCGGCGACAGCCTCTTTATCAACCCGCATGCGACGATGAGCGTCATCACCAGCCAGATGGCGCTCTATCGCGAGGAATTGGCGCGCCACAAGAAGCCGTTCCCGCGGGTGCTGCCCTATCTGCGCGAAATCTTCTGCGCCAAGGACAAAGAGACCGCGCTCGACATGGCCGGCCCCTACCTCGCCGAGAAATATCGCACCTATGCGCAATGGGGCCAGGACCAGGTATTGCCCGGCCACGACAGCTTCCGCCAGTCGCTCGAGGCGCTGTTGCGCGACCGCTTTGTGCTCGGCAGCCCCGAGGAATGTTTCGAGCAATTGCGGCCATGCTGGGAACAGGCCGGCGCGAACTTTCTGATCTTCCGCACCCATTGGAGCGGCATGCCGGTCGGCACGGCACTCGCCAGCATGCGCCTGATCAGCGACGAGCTCTTGCCGGAATTGCGCCAGGTCGCGCCGGCGGGCGGGTCAAGAACGTGACAGGCTGAACGTTCAGAAAATTGGCACCGCCAGGAAGAGCCCTTGAGAACCGCTGATTTCGAGAGACAGAGGCTGCTTGGCTCCTCCGTGCCTGTGCCGATCGGCCTGACTTTCCAGAATAGGCAATTATGTGGCTGACTACAGCAGAGTCCAACAGCGTAGAAGCACAACGTATAGAGCTTCGACTCCCCATCAGATCCGTTCGAGCATTGCGTGCTGAAAACGGTCCGCCAAAACAATGAGGAGGTTAGCTGTAAATTCTACATGATCTGCGATATCGAGCGCGGACAGGTCCGGCGGATCGCCATGCGCAACGTTATGTCGCCAGCCGACCACCTCCTTGTCTAGTCGAATTCGAAACCGTTGCATGGACGAGAGGTCCATATTGAGAATGGCAAAATTATCTGCGAGGCGTTCAAAGCTGAGGTTTGATCGTGCCTCTACGATAGTGTCGTCAAACGAGTCGAAGCCGCACTCTAGTCGCGCTTGAAGATCTTTTATGAATTGACGTCTAGCGGCGTACGAATGGCTCCTTGCTTTCAGAGCCTCGAAATCCGCATGGAAGGCGCCTAGGAGCAGCATCCAGTCGGTGTCGCGGATTTTGCCACCCCGATCTCGTAGAAAGCGAATATATGCGCGCACGCAATCGTTGTAAAAACCTTCCCAATTTGCATAAGCCAAAACGACTGTGGCCTTTGAGTTCACCCCGGCAGGATCAGCCATCCTGTCGGTGCTGAATCTTCGCTTGATCTCTGACAGCTCTCTAGCTCTTCGAATGCGGGCAGCGTCGATCTCATCAAAATACTGATCGAGGTCAGGCATTAGGATTAAACCACCGTGACCCAAATGCCACGCTGCGCTGGAGCCTGACGCTGCCCCGTAGGCCCGGTGAACTCATTTCCGCAACTTCAGGCTGATGCCAGAAACTGTCAACTTTTCGCCTTACGAATCCATCCGGATCTTCTTTCGCCAGTATCGCGTCTTTATGCCGCGCTACTCCGACACAAATGCCTTCGAGCGCTCTTAATGAAAAGCGTGGCGCGATGCCGGCTGGTCGATCTTCCGGCGGGATCAATGCCCTGTCTCCGAAGAGACGGTGTAGAGTCTCTACCGTCCATCCGATCTGCGCCAGGACGTCGTCGCGATCGTGCTCGCTCATCACCTTCAAGATGGCTTGATCAAGGAACTCCTGGACATCTCTTCCTCGCGGAAATTCTTCGTAAGTATGGACAGCTAGCCGCACAGCGTATTCGAGGTCTTGTTGATTCTGCCTCTGATCCGCCGATATGCGGAATATTTTCTGAAAGTCCTCGCGTTGCACAAATCTACGTAAGGCATTAGTGAAGTCCACGTCGGCAAGAACCATGGAGCAAGTGCGAACCTCCTGCTCATTAGCATAGGCTCCACCCCGGTTAAGGCGCTGAAACAGGTCGAATTTCGTCTTAGGATCGCTAGGATGTTTCAGAATTTGAAAATCGATACGATGCCGCCTAAAAAACAACTGAAGTGCTTTATCGAGCGTCTCTTCTCCCTCTTCTTTCGCCTGCCAAGCCATGCCATTCAGCGACGGCAGGTATTTCGTGGCAAGGAGCTTTGAGTGTCGCATTTCACCACTGTCCGGATCCTTGAGGACTCCCATGAATTCAAGAACCGTCGATATTCGCTGGAGGCCATCTATTAGCTCCCACGTCCCATTCTCGTTTTCATAGACAAATGCCGGAGGAATCGGGATTCCTATTAAAATTGACTCCACGAAATTGGACTTTCGATCATCTGACCATCGAAACAGCCGTTGGAAGTCGGGAAGTATATTTAATTCGGCTGTCGCATACATCGTAGCAACTTCGCCAATGGTGATCTGTACGGTGTCTGTGCTTACAGTACGCTTGGCTTCGTCGATCTCGTCCTTGAGCATGCGTTTCATCCCAACCCAATGGCGGCCATAAACTTAGCAGATCAGGGGTTTGCCGTCGCGCGAGTCGGTCTCGGAATCTCAGACGTGGTCGCCCGCGAAATGCGGGCGGCCGGGATGAGGTAGGACGAGGCGAGGCTCTGGTTAGGCGCCGGGCGGAAAGAACACCAGCGTGCGCACTTCGAGGCTCTCGCGCGGCGGGGCGTCGGGCGGCGAGGTCGGGTCGTCGAAGCCGGTATGCGCGGAAAACCGGGCGGCGCCGTGGCGCGCCGAGTCAAAGCAGCGGATCAGCACCGCCTCGTCGGCCTGCATCTTTGGGAAATAGAAATAGCGCTGGTTCGGGTTGTAGGTGATCGAATAGGTCTCGCCGGTACGGTCGGGGTATTTGAGGTCGCTGGCGACCAGATTTTCCTGCTCGAGGCTCTGCGCGTCGCACAGGGTCAGCGGCGATTCGAGCACCGGCCCGCGGATCGGGCGCCACAGATTGTTGATCGCAAAGCGGTGCTTCAGCAGCTCCTCGGCTTCGTCGCCCATCAGGTCGCGCACCCGCTGCGGCGACGACCACGCGGTGTAGTCATTATGGACGCGCTTCGCCGGGATTTTGATCATCTTGTCCTTGGCCGACAGCGCCGCGTTGCGCACGATATGGTCGAAGGCGACGACGCGAACGGCGCCGGTCGCCTCTTTCATGACCCGCTCGCATTCGGGGTAATAGACTTTTGTGATCTGCTCTTCGTCATAGAAGTTCGTCACCGCCGTCTGGTGGTGCAGCAGCACAAACCCTTCCTTGTCGAGCGAGAGCTGGCCGATCAGCGGCCGTGCATCGCGGATCGCCACCTGGTGCTCGACATTGCGGCCGGTCCGCTGCGGTATTCCCGGCGGCGGCGCGTAATTGTAGGCGACCGGCCTCTCCGCCATTGGCGCCAGAAAATTCAACGGCGCCACGATGCTGTTCAGACCCGCCGATACCATGCCGTCCATCATGCTCCTCCGCGTCTCGATCGATCAGCCGATCCTGCGGCAACCGTAGGGCAGCGCCCCCCTTCCGGTCAAACCGCATGTCGAGCGCCCCGACGCCCGGCTCGCGCCGCCTGGGTCCGAGATTGCGCCGCCTGGGTTCGAGATTGCGCCGATGGAGGCACTCTGCGACAATTCACACCGTCAAATCCCGAATGGGATCAGCCGGGAGGATCAGAAGTGAGCGACAACAGGGGCTACCATGCCCATGTCTATTACAATGCCGCTACCAAGCCGGCCGCGGCACGGCTGCGCGAAGCCCTCGCCGGCAAATTTGCGGTCGAGCCGCGCGATCTGAGCGACGAGCCGCGCGGGCCGCACCCGATTTCCCAATTTGCCGTCGTCTTCCGGCCGGAGGAATTCCAGCACGTCGTGCCGTGGCTGATGCTGAACCGCGAGGGGCTCGATGTGCTGGTGCATCCGCTGACCGAAAGCTCCTATGACGACCACAGCAAGAATGCGCTGTGGCTGGGCACGCCGGTGCCGATGAAGCTCGATACGCTGCGGCCGACCTATCGCGCGGAGCAGTTCCCCAAAGGCGCGCCCAACGCGGCCAGCCCCGCATAGTCCAGCCGGTTTGAGGGTAGGGCTCGGCCCAGGGGTGGATGGCCCCGGGGGTAGATGCGACCGGTTGATGCGACCGGGCCGGCGCCGCCTGATCGGCGCCGGTCGGCGCGTCAGCTGCGCCGGGTCGCGGCAGTGGCGGGCGTTGCTGTGCTGGACGGTCCCGGGCCCGAGACAATTTCGACCGCGACCGGCACATAAAGCTTCAGGATATCGGCGGCAAAGGTGGCCTCGGTGTCATCGGCCACGTCGACAAACACCGCGGTCTCACCATTATGGATGAACGACGCAAAGGTGTGCCGCGCGTCGCCCAGTACCATCGGGTCGATCTGCAGCGCCTGCAGCTCGGGCTGCAGCACCGCGGGCGGTGGCCCGATTTCCTTGAGCACGTGATAGGCGAGCCGGCTCGCCGACACGCCCTCGGTGCGTAGCCGATGATAGGCGTCGAGCGCGACCCCGCTCGATTCAAACAGGCCGACGACAAGCCGAGCCACCATCGCATCCTCCTGCTCCCGTTTGCGGACGCAGGGAAAACATCCCGCACCGGCAAGAGTTCGCGCGCAGCGGACGGACAGCGCGCGATTTGGGCGCGAACGGAGCGATATCGGCTTGCGCGCGACCAGAGCGAGAAGAGATGATCGGGTCGCGAAGCGCCGGTGGGACAAGGACGCCCCGGTGGACAAGGACCCCGAGGGGAGATGCGCCAGATGGCCCGCCGAGGATTGCTGCTCGCCGCCGCCTTGCTGCTGTCGGTCGCCGGTCTGACGAGGACCGCTTTGGCGCAGGGCAAGTGGCAATTCGCCGCCCCAATGCCGCAGCCGATGGCCGAAATCGTCGCCGCCAGCGTCGGTGGCAAGATCTATGTGCTGGGCGGGTTGAACGACAAGACCTTTGATGCCGATGGCGTCGTCTGGGTTTACGATCCGGAGGCGAACAGCTGGTCGGTCAGAAAGCCGATGCCGGCACCGGCGCACCATCTCGCAGTGAGCGCCTATCAGGGCAAGATCTACGTGTTTGGTGGCTTCACCCGGCCAAAAAACCTGCGGGCGTGGCAGGCAACCGATGCCGCCTGGCAATATGACCCGGCGACCGACAGCTGGAAAAAGCTGGCGCCGATGCCGACGCCGCGTGGCTCGGCCCAGGCCGCCGAAGTCGGCGGCAGAATCTACGTGATCGGCGGCGACCGCTCCAATGTTCCGGGCCATTGGAATGCGCCGCTGGTGCCACCCACCGCGCAGATCGTCGTCGGCACCACCGAGGCATACGATCCGGCCACCAACACCTGGCAGGAGCGCGAGCCGATGCCGACACCGCGCAACCACTTTTTGGCCACCGCGGTCAACGGCAAAATCTATGCAATCGACGGCCGCATCGGCACGGTGTTTGTCACGATGTCGGACGTGATCGACCTGGTCGAGGAATACGACCCGCAGAAGAACCACTGGATCTTCAAGACACGCAGCCCCACCAACCGCGGCGACATTTCGGGCGGGGTGTATAACGGCAAGATCTATCTGACCGGTGGCGAATACCAGGACACCAAGCGCAAGATGGTGTTCTGGGCGGTGGAGACCTACGATCCGGCGACCGACAGCTGGGGCATCCTGCCGCACATCCAGGATGGCCGCCACGGCTTTGCCGCGGCCTTTGTCGGCAATGCGTTTCACGTGATGGGCGGCAGCATCCAGTCGGACGGCATGCCCGGTGTCGACACCCCGACCGCTTCGCACGAAGTCTTCGAGGTGCAATAGCGGCGCCGCTGCAAGCTCGCTTTGTGACATCATCGAAGGAAACAGCGATGGCGGATGCCAAACCGCGCCGGCGGCGGAGGGCTGCGCCGCCCACCGGACATTGTCGGTATCGCGCGGATCGGCGACAGCTGCTGCGCGCCGGCCTGGTGACCCTGCCGCTCTGTCTCCTGGCGGGCAGTGCCGCCGCCCAGACCGGCATAATCCAGCAGAGCAACGTGTCCTCGCGGCCCGGCGCAAGCCAGCAGAACAATCTCAGCATCAATGGCGAGAGCATCAATAGCGAGAGCAGCGGCGCCACGAGCAGCGGCGGGGAGGGCGGCAGCGTGACGATCAGCGGCCGGTCGATCTCGGTCGATACCGCGGCGACCGGCACGAGCCGGATCATCGGCGACGGCCAGCCGGCATCGCAGCAGCGGCCGATCGGCCCGGTCAAGACCATCCACGCCGATGGCGCCTTCGCGCTGACAATCACGGTCGCGCCGACCCCGAAGCTGACGGTCGAAGCCGACAACAACCTGCTGCCGATCATCAAGACGACGGTGGCGGCCGGCCGTCTCGACATTTATGCCGACCGGTCCTATTCGCTCGATGGCCGGATCAAGGTGATCGTTGCATCACCGGCGATCACCGACATTTCTGCCTCCGGCAGCAACCAGATCGAGGCGGCGGGCTTCACCGGTGGAGCGCTGACCGTCACCCTCAACGGCTCCAACACCGCCAGCGTCTCGGGCCAGGTGGCAACATTGAGCAGCGTAATCAGCGGCGCCAATCACCTCTCGGCCCGAGGGCTCAGCGCCGGTACGGCAAAGCTCGCGCTCAACGGGTCGGGCAATGCGACGGTAGACGCGCGACAGGCGATCGCCGTGCAGATCTCCGGCGCAGGCTCGATCACGGTCTATGGCAATCCCAAAACGCGCAGCACCGAGGTCAACGGGGCGGGCAAGATCACCTTCGCCGAATGACGGGTGGGAAGCCGAATAACGGGTGTAGGACCAGGGAGGATCGGCGATGCCGGATTACCAGATCTTCAAAGCCGGCGATGTCGTCCTGCAATCGCGTCTGACCTATCGCGGGGCGCGCCTTGCTTACAAGACCTACGGCGCACTCGACGCGGCCAAGTCGAACGCAATCCTCTATCCGACTTCTTATGGCGCGCAGCACACCGATCTCGAATGGGCGATTGCCCCCGGCAAAGCGCTCGACCCGACCAAATACTTTATCGTCATCGTCAACAAGTTCGGCAACGGCCTCTCATCCTCGCCGAGCAACACCCCGCCGCCGTTCGACCGCGCGCGCTGGCCCAATTTCACGATGACCGACAATGTCCGGGTGCAGCAGCGGCTGCTGCACGAGGTGCTTGGCATCGAGCGGCTCAAGCTGGTCTACGGGTTTTCGATGGGTGCGCAACAGGCGTTTCACTGGGGCGCATTGTTCCCCGACCGCGTCGAACGCATCGCAGCGATCTGCGGTTCGGCCAGGACTTCACCGCACAATTTCGTGTTTCTCGAAGGGGTGAAGGCAGCGCTGACCGCGGATCCGGCTTGGCAGGATGGCTGGTTTGCGACCCCACCCACCCGCGGCTTTCAGGCGATGGGCCGGGTCTATGCCGGCTGGGGGCTGAGCCAGGCCTTTTATCGCGAGGAGGAATGGCGCAGGCTCGGCTTCTCGTCGCTCGAAGATTTTCTGGTCGGCAGCTGGGAGGCCGGCTTTCGCCGCCGCGACGCCAACGACCTGTTGGCGATGCTGTGGACTTGGCAGCACGCCGATATCAGCGCCAACGAGCTCTATCACGGCGATCTCGACCGGGCCCTGGCGGCGATCACCGCTGATGCGCTGGTCATGCCGTGCGAGACCGACCTTTATTTCACGGTCGAGGACAACCGGCGCGAGATCGCCCGGATGCCGCGCGCCGAGCTGCGCCCGATCCCATCGATCTGGGGACATCGCGCCGGCAACCCGGCGCAGCATCCCGAGGATGCGAAGTTCCTCGACGACGCCGTGCGCGAATTGCTGGCGCGGTAGAGCCCATCCGACCGCCAAGCCCCGACGGGCCACGGCGACCGGCGGCTAATCGAGCTTCAGCGTGCGCGACCGCTTTGGCCGTTCGGATCGACGCAGACAAAGCTCGCGGCAGCGGTCGTGGCGCCGACCCCGCTGTATTTCGCCACCTGCGGATAGGGGCACAGCGGACGGGTGAACGCCACCCCATCAGCCGGGACATTGTTGTTGTAGTGAGTGGCGATGATCTGGTCCGGCGCTGTGCCGTTCTCGACCCAGTTGTCGAGTGCGGTCAGCGTGTCGAATGTGTTCGCTCCCGGTCCGCCCGCGCAATGATACATGCCTGGGACCATGAACAGGCGGTAGGATTTCTGCGTCTGCCGCAATGCGTCACGCGGGCTCGAATGCGGATAGAGCCTGTCGACAACACTTTCGTAATATTGCGGGCTTTCCCCGGGCGCGATCGTCCCGTCGGCCCAGCCATGGTACTGGATCAGCTTGCCGTGGCTCAGAAACGGCCGCAGATCGGGATCGGTGGCTTCGGTCACGCCATTGTCGAGCCGCTTTGCCAATGCGACATCGCTGCTGAAATTGAGGCTCGTCTGCACATTAAATGTCGGATCGTCAAACACCCAATACTGCATGTAGCTGACCGCGATTGCGAACAGGCTGTTGGCCTCGCCGGCCCAGTCGGTTTCGCTGCCGCGGGCGAACCCGGGAAAGACCGGCTGCCAAGTCTTCGGATTATGCGCGCCCGCATAAATCTGATCGGTCACCCGCACCTGCGCCGCCGTCAGACAGGTCGTCGGGTCCTGACCGCGCTTGCATTCGAGCACCTGCGGATTGAAGTGGCAGGTCGGCGGGTCGCTGATAAACGCGTCCGACGCCACCCCACCATCGTGCCCGGCGCATTGCTTCAGAACGGCGTTGTTGATCAGCGTGTATTGGCTCGTTGGCAGGATCGGCGTTGCGCTCGAATTGGGATGGTTGACCAGATACGGCCACAGCTGGCCAAAATTGAGCTCGACCCAGTAATTGGCCGGGTCGCCGGCGATGATCCCGTTGAAATCATCGGGAAACATCTGTGCTTCTTTCAGCGCCTGCCGGCCACCGGTCGAGCAACCATTGAAATAGTTGTATTCGGGCGCGCCAGCATAGGCGGTGATAATGGATTTGGCATTGACCGTCGTCAGATGGATCGCACGATAGCCGAAATCGATGACTTTCTCGGGATGCCCGAGTGCCCAGCTGCCATCGCCGCTGCTCGGATTCTGATGCCCAGTATCGGTCGAGGCGGTGGCGTAGCCGAGGTTCAAAGCCGTCGCCATCGCCGAAAACGAGATCGTGCCGGCAAAGCCGCCGCCGCCAACGACTTCGAGCTTGCCGTTCCAGCTGCCATATGGGATCCACACCTCGAACTCGATGTTGGAATCGCTGGACGGTGTCGAGAACCCGGCGACACGGCAAAACGCGGGCAAAGTAAAGGTCTGGTTATTGGCCGCGGTAAACGAGCCGGCCGGCTCAAATTGCGCCGCGGTTATCGTCGTATTGGGCAAGGTCAGGTTTGCCAGATCGCCGCAAGTCGTCGCCGCGGTGGCCACTGCCGGCAGCGCCAGCGTTGCCGCCGACAGTGCCGCCGCCCAGCCCGAGATACGTTTGGCATTCATCGGGTTTCCTCCTGATTGTCGTTGCTTTTCGATGCGCGGCCAACCGACCGGCGCAGCCGGGCGCGATCAGCCGGAAAGCACCTGCCATATGCGCGCCTGAGGCGAGCGAGCTTATGTTAACCAAAAGCGCGAGACTACTACAATCGGATTCGCTTTCCGGGCTCGGCGATGCAGCGGCCTCTCAGGCATGATCCGCCAATGCTCAGGCATGCTCCGCCAAGGCCGCCATGGTATCGGGCGGCAGCTCGGCGCGCTCGATATGGCGGCGGTGCCATAACGCATAGAACAGCAGATTCCAGGCAGCCCTGCCGGCGCGCTTTTGGCCGGCGGCGGCGAACAGGGTCTCGACCGCGTCGGGCCGGCAGATCTCGCGCACCGCCGGCGAGCGTGCGACGAGCGGGCCGACCGCCTTGGCGCGATCGGCGATCCATCGCGCAACCGGGACCGTGAAGCCATGCTTGCGCGCCAAAGGCTGCGCCGGCGGCAGCTCTGCGGCGAGCCAGCTGCGCAGCAGCCACTTGCCGAGACCGCGGCGGATTTTCAGTTCATCGGGCAAGCGAAAGGCCAGCATCGCGACCTCGGGATCGAGAAAGGGGGTGCGTCCCTCGGTGCCATGCGCCATCAGGCAGCGGTCGAGCTTGGTCAACAGATCGTTTGGCAGCCAGTCGGCGCAATCGACCGCCTGGGCCGCCTGCAGCGGGGTGCGCCCGTGACCGCTGCCATGCACCTCGGCCGCGGCGATGCCATCGCGCCAGCCGGCGATCTCGCTGCGCAGCACGCCCAAATCGTCGAGCCCGCCGCGCGCCCGCGGCCGCCGCCCGCCGGCCCACCAGGGCCGCATCACGCTGCGATAGCGGCCATAGCCGCCGAACAGCTCGTCGCCGCCCTCGCCCGAGAGGATCACCTTCAGCCCGTCCTCTTGTGCTGCGCGGGCCAGCACCCAGGTCGGCAGCATCGCGTAATCGGCCGCGGGATCATCGACCGAGGTGACGATTTTCGGCAACAGCCGCCAGAAGTCGTTCTCGGTGAACAGGATTTCGACATGCTCGGCACCGACCGCCGCCGCTGCGGCACGCGCCGCCGGACGCTCGTCGGCCGCGTCGCCATCGGCAAAGCCGATAGTGAAGGCCTTGACCGGCCGCTCGGCCAGCCGGGCCATCATTGCCAGCACCGCGGTCGAATCGATGCCGCCCGACAGAAACATGCCAAACGGCACATCGGAGCGCTGATGGATGCGCACGCTGTCGGCAAAGACGGCGTCGAGCCTGGCCAGCGCCTCATCTTCGCCGAGCGTCACCGGGCCGAATTCGGGCAAGGCCGCGCGGCGCCGGCGCTCGACGATCCGGCCGCGGCGAACGACGACGGTTTCTCCGGGCAGCACCCGGTTGATCCCGGCGAAGATCGTCTCGCGCCCGGTGGTAAACTGCATCTGCACAAGCTCGTTGCGCGCCCGGCGGACGAGCGCGGGGGCGACCAGACTGGCGTCGATCAGCGCCCCCGGCTCGGAGGCGAAGGCAAAACCTTGCATTGTCTCGGCGTAATAGAGCGGCTTGATCCCGAACGGGTCACGCGCCAGCACCAGGCGACCGGCAACCGGATCGTGCAACGCCATCGCGTACATGCCGCGCAGATGCAGCGTGAAATCGAGCCCGTGGCGGCGATAGAGATGCAGCGGCAATTCGCAATCCGACCGGGTCGCGTAGGCGATCGGCCGGGTCGCGTCGAGCTCTGCACGCAGCTCGAGGTAATTGTAAATTTCGGCATTGGCGATCAGCGCCGCACCGCCGGGCTCGAACAGCGGCTGGTCACCGGTGTCGAGATCGATGATCGCCAGACGGGTCTGCACCATGCCGACATCGCCCGAGCGGTATCGGCCATCCCCGTCCGGCCCGCGATGGCGCAGGGCGGCAGCCATTTTCGCCAGCGGTGCCGAGGGCGGCGGCGCGCCGTCGAGCGTCATCAATCCGGCTATGCCGCACATTCCGGAACCAGCCGACCGAAAAAACGCCGATACTGAGCAACCACCGCAGCTTCGGTAAACTCGGCTTCATAAGCAAGCCGGCCAGCCCGGGCGAGACGAGCACCGAGCGCCGGATCGCGCACCAAGCGCTCGATCGCCGACGCCAAGGCCCGCGGGCCACCACCCGGTTGACCGGGCAACGGCACCAGGAGCCCGGTCACACCATCTTCGATCAGCCGGGTGGGACCGTCGCTCTCAGTGGCGATGACCGGCAGCTCCGCCGACCAGGCCTCGATCACGACATTGCCGAGCGGCTCCAAAAGCGAAGGGCAGACCAAAAAATCCGCCTTGGCCAGCAATTCCGGCACATCCTCGCGCCAGCCGAGAAAGCTGACCCGGTCGGCAATCCCCAGCCGAGTGGCGAGCCGTCGCAGCGGGCTCAGCAGCGGCCCATCTCCGGCGATCGCCAGCTGCACCGCCGGCACCTCGGCCAATGCCGCAAGCAACAGATCGAACCCCTTGCTCGGATGGAGCCGGCCGAGCGCCAGCGCGCGCGGCGGATCGGCGAGCGAGGCATTGGGCATAACCCTCCGGCACCCTGACCGGCGCGTATCCGGTACAAAGTTGGGCAAATAATCAATCCGTTGGCGTGGCCAGCCGCGCGCTACAGCATAATCGACAATCGCCCGGGTGTTGCCGATCAGATGATCGCAGCGCTGGTAATATTTCAAATCGTAATACCCCCCGAGGCGGGCAACATGCACGAAATCGCCGCGCGGGCAAAGCCGGGTCGCCCGGCTCATCCAGGTCAGCACGAGATCGGGACGCCAGCGGATGATTTCGCGGCGAAAGGCGAGCCGCGTGGCGAAATCGAGGGCGCCGCCAAACGGCAGCTCGGCGACCGCGATCCCGGCCTTGCTCAGCTGGCGCGAGCGGACGCGATCGCGGCGGATCAGCAGGCGCTGGGTCTCTCCGGCTCGCTGCAACGCGGTTGCCAGCCGGACAAAGAAGGTTTCGGCACCGCCGTGACGCGCGCCGGCGATCGCCTGCAGCAGCCTTCGGGTCATCAGAGGCCGGGCCGGATCAGCGACTCGAACCGGGCGGCAACCGCATCCCAGCGCAACCCGCGCTGCTCAGCCAGTGCCCCCTGATGCCAACGCCGCCACAGCCCGTCGTCGCGCAATAGAGCGACCGCCGCCGCGACAAACGCACCGTCATCCGCCGCCACCCGGCCGCTGATCCCGTCGAGAACGCGCTCGCCGACGGCACCCAGCGGGGTCACGACCGCTGGCACGCCCATCGCCTGAGCTTCGGCCAGCGCCAGGCAGAAGGTCTCGCCTGGATCGCCGCGATAGAGCATCGCACGGGCATCCTGCAAAGCCGTCGCCAGCGCGTCATGTGCGACCGGCGCGAAACGGCGCACCCCGGCGGCGCCGAGCGCGGCGGCGCGGGCCAGCACGGCGGCGATCCGTTCGGCTTTTGCCGTGCCGGCGACCGGGTTGCCAGCATAGATATGCAGCTCCGCCCCGGGCACCGCCGGCGCGATCCGCTCGACCCAGAGATCGAGCAGCCAATCGAGCCCGCGCAGCGGGTTCGAGGTGAAGATCGCGCGCGGCGGCGGCGGCTCGCGCGAGACCGCGGCACGGAACTGGTCGAGCACGCCATACGGGATCACCCGCCGGCCGCTGCAGGGCAGCCAGCGCGGGATCGTCGCCGCGTGATAGGCCCCGGTCGCCACCAGCACCGGCCGGTAGCGGGCGAGCCGCCACAGATTGCGCGGTTTCTTCAGATAGCCCGCCGGATTGTGCAGCCAGAACAGCCGGCGTCGCGGGTGGCGGACCAGCCCGATCACGCGGTGCCCGCGATTGCCGATATAGAGATCGCAGGTCTCGGGGAGCGCCTGGGACAGCGGCGCCCAATGCACGCCCTTGTGGTCGAGCACCCCAGCGCAGCGATTGCGCACCTCGACCCGATGACCGCGAGCGGCGAGCGCCTCGGCCAGCGCCACAAAAGCGGTTTCGGCACCTCCCAGCGGGCTCGTTTCGGCGATCGCGCCATCAAACGCGATGCCGTCATCGGCCATCAACACCTGCGCCATCGGCCCTACCCGCGAAGCGCTTTGGTTTCCGCCTTCGTGTCTCCCTCACCCACGTCTGCGGCGAGCGTGACCGAGGGGCCCGTGACATCGGCGGTCGGATCGTCAGGGGTGTCGAGCCGCGCTTTCAGATAGGACAGGATCGGGTAGAGGGCGGCGCAGAGCGCGATCAGAAAGCCCCACGGCCCCTCCCGGTAGCCTTTGCGGCCGACATAGCATTTCCAGAAGCGCGACGGGATGCGCCGCAGGTTGTGGCCATAGCTGCCAATGTCACCACTGTCGCGCAGATCCTGTGCGCGCGCGCTCGAATAGCGGTCGAGGCGCCGCAGCATGTCGGAGATATCGCGATCGACATAATGGAGGATCGGCGACGAGAGCGCCGGACCCTGCCCGCCGCTCAGCACCAGCGCCGGATGGACCCGCTCGCTGCCCCACTGCTTGGCGCCGCGGCGACAGAGGGCGGCATGCGCCGAGCGGCCAAACGAGGCGCCCCAACCCCAGCGTACCCGCCGCTCGCCGATAAAATTGTCGACCGGAACGAGGTGCCAGTCGGCTGGCGACTGCGCCACGGTCTGGCGGATCTCGCGGGCGAGCTCGGGTGTCACCCGCTCGTCGGCGTCGATCTCGAGGATCCATCGGCCGCGGCACGCGTCGATCCCGGCGTGGCGCCGCGGTCCTTCGCGTTCCCAGGCTCCTTCGATGAGACGATCGGTAACGCGCAAGGCAATCTCGCGCGAGCGGTCCGTGCAGCGGTCGAGGACGACGACGATCTCATCGGCAAAGTCGAGACACGCGAGACAGTCGGCGAGCTGGCGGTCCTCGTCATGAACGACGACGAGCGCCGAGATCGTTGCCGCCGAGGTCACGCCGCCCGGCTCGCCAGCCGGCGCCACAGTTGCCCTGCCGCAGCCTCGGCGGCTTCGACCGAGAGCCCGTCCATCAGCGTCCCGGTCGTCCGGTGATCAAAACCCGGGCCAAACATTTGCTCGCGCGGCTCGCTCGACACGACAAAGGCGGCGCGCGGACCCCATGGCGCGTATTGCCGGCTCGGGCTCGGACCAAACAGACCCAGGGTTGGCGTTCCGCAGCTGGCGGCGATGTGCATCAGCCCGGTATCGTTGCCGATAAACAGCGCGCAGCGCTGCAGCACGGCTGCCGCGGTCAACAGATCGACCCGCCCCACCAGGTCGATGCTGCGATCCGGCGCGATCGCGTCGAGCACCGGCCGGGCCTGGGCGCGCTCATCGGCGGCGGCCAGCACCGCGACCCGCGCCCCCGGCAGCACTCCACCCGGCCCGATCAGCCGCCGCGCCAATTCGGCAAAGCGCTCGGCACGCCACTCCTTGCCGCGCCAGTTCGCCGCCGGGCCGATCGCCAGCACCGGATCGCCCGTGGGAATCAGCGCTGCTGCGGCGCGCTCGTGCTGCGGCCCCGTCCACAGCCGCGGGCCGGGCGGCGGATCGAGCGCAAACAATCGGCCGAGCTGGACCACCCGGTGCTCGTCCATATCCCCCTTGGCCATGACGCGCCGTTCCTCGGCCCGCAGCAGCCAGGCGAGGGCGGAGCCGCGCAGATCGACAACGAGATCCCAGCGCCGCGCCGCGACCGCGGCGTAGAGCGGCAGCCAATGCAGTGACCAGCGCCGCTTCTCGACGGCGACCAGCCGTTCGAGCCCCGGCACGGGAGCGAACAGCGGGACCGCGAGCGGCCCTGCCGCGATCGTCAGCCGCGCGCCGGGATGGCGATCGACCAGATAGGACAAGAGACCGGTCGACAGCACGGCGTCGCCGATCCGCGTCGCGGTGACAAACAGAATGTCCATCTCGCTGATCCGGACGCGCTTATATCCTGCACCCGCTCGCCTTGCCAAGCCGGTGCAGCCGGCCTACCTCTATCAAGCCGCAACCGCATTGCCGAGCCATGCCCGACGCCTCTTTTGTGCTGCTCGAAGACCGAGGCGTCCTTGCCGTCGGCGGGCTCGAGCGCCGCCAATTCCTGCAAGGTCTGATATCGAACGATGTCAACCAGGTCGGCGCCGATCGCGCGCGCTACGCAGCGCTGCTGACCGCACAGGGCAAATACCTGCACGATTTCACGATGGTCGAGTTCGCTGGGGCCGAGTTCGCTGGGGCCGAGTTCGCTGGGGCCGAGTTCGCTGGGGTCGAGTTCGCTGAGGCCGAGGGCGCTTGGGTCGCGCGCGCTGGCGGAGCCGACGCGGCAATTCTGCTCGACGCCGAGGCCGGCCGGCTCGCCGATCTGAAGCGCCGTCTGTCGCTGTATCGACTGCGGGCCAGGGTCTCGCTCGACGAGAGGCCAGATCTTGCAGTGGTTGCGGTCCTCGGCGATGGTGCGCTCGCGGCGCTCGGTCTTCCCGAAAGGCCTGGCACGGCGCGGCGGTTCGGCGCCGGGATCGCCTTTGTCGATCCCCGGCTCGCAGCGCTCGGCGCGCGCTGCATCCTTCCCGTTGCCGAGGCCCGTGCCGCGTTGACCGGAGCAGGGCTGCGCGAGGCTGATTTTGCGGCCTGGGATGCGCATCGCCTCGGCCTCGGGATTCCCGATGGCAGCCGCGACCTGGAGCTCGAAAAATCGATCCTGCTCGAGGCCGGGTTCGAAGAGCTGAACGGGGTCGATTGGCAAAAAGGCTGCTATATCGGCCAGGAGCTGACCGCGCGAACCAAGTATCGCGGCCTTGTCAAGCGGCGGCTGGTGCCGGTCGTGATCAACGGCCCGGTGCCGCGCGCGGGCACCCCCATCACCAGCGCCGGCCGCGAAGTCGGCGAGTTGCGCTCGAGCCGCGACGGTCGCGGACTGGCGGTGCTGCGGCTCGAAGCGCTACGCGGCAACCCGACACTGACCGCCGGCGAGGCAGCGATCGTGCCGTTCCGGCCGGACTGGCTGCAGCTTCCCGCGGAAGACCCGGCCTAGCGATTCGGGCCGCGCGCCAGCCGTCATTGGGCGGCGCGCTCATTGCGAATCGGGCGCGTTGAGCTGCTGCTCGAGCTCGCGGCTCGGCAGGCTTCCGGGATTGGCGCCCTGGCGCTGAAGCTGCCACAGTCGCCCGCTCAAGTCGTTGCTGTAGGATTGTACTTTCTGCTGGTCGATCGGACCCGGCAGCGCCGGCCTCGGATAGGCTGGAGCGGTCGGGCGGGGAAATTGATAGACCGGTCCCGGCCGCGTCAAAAGCGGCGACAGTCCGTTTGGCGGTGCCGCAACATAACCGGGATTGACCGGCGGCGGCGGTGGCACCGGGGCGGGTGGCTGCACCGGGGCCGGCATCGGCAGGAACTGCGGCAATGGCGACTTCGTGGCGGCAGCGGCGGGTGCAGCGCAGAAGAGTGCGGCGAGCAGCACACCACCCGCCCGCCGGCTCAAGCCTCGGCGTCCTCGCGGTCCCGCGGCAGCCCCGCTTGCGCCGCGGCCAGGCGTGCGATCGGCACCCGGTAGGGCGAGCACGAGACATAGTCGAGCCCGACCTCCTGAAAAAACCGGATCGAGGCCGGATCCCCGCCATGCTCGCCGCAGATGCCGAGCTTGAGCTCCGGCCGGGCGGCGCGGCCACGCTCGGCGGCGATCCGCACCAGCTCGCCGACCCCCGCGGTGTCGATGCTGACAAACGGGTCGTGCTCGAGAATCCCCTGCCGCAGATAGGTGCCGAGAAAGCTCGCCGCGTCGTCGCGTGACAGGCCGAACACGGTCTGCGTCAGATCGTTGGTGCCAAAGCTGAAAAATTCGGCGGTTGCGGCGATCTCGCCAGCACGCAGCGCGGCGCGCGGCAATTCGATCATTGTGCCGACCAGATAGGGCACCTCGACACCGGACCGCTTCATGACGGTGCGGCCTACCTCGTCGATCACCTCCTTCAGGATGTCGAACTCCTCCCTGGTGGCGATCAGTGGCAGCATGATCTCGGGGACGACCACCGCGCCGGTTTCCTTGAGCACGATGGTGGCGGCCTCGAAGATTGCGGTCGCCTGCATCTCGTAGATCTCGGGATAGGTGATGCCGAGCCGGCAGCCGCGATGGCCGAGCATCGGGTTCGTCTCGTGCAGGGCCAGCGCGCGCTGCCGCACCTGGGCGACATCACGGTCGGTCAGCCGCGCCATCTCCTCAAACTCGGCCGCGGTCTTCGGCAGAAATTCGTGGAATGGGGGGTCGAGCAGCCGAATCGTGACCGGCAGCCCCTTCATGATGCGAAAGATCTCGGCAAAATCCCGACGCTGCATTGGCAGCAGCTCGGCGAGCCCGGCCCGCCGCCCAGCCTCGTCGTCGGCCATGATCACCCGGCGGATCGGGCCGATGCGGTCGGTCTCGAAAAACATGTGCTCGGTGCGCGACAGCCCGATCCCCTCGGCCCCAAAGCGGCGCGCGGTGCGGGCGTCCTCTGCGGTCTCGGCGTTGGCACGCACCTTCATCGTGCGGATCGCGTCGGCCCAGCCCATCAGCGTGGCGAAATCGCCAGACAATTCGGGCTGGATCGTCGGCACCTCGCCAATCATGACCTCGCCGGTCGCGCCGTCGATCGTGATCATCTCGCCGGCTTTGACGAGCGTGGTGCGGGCCGCCATCGTGCGCCCGGCATAATCGACATGCAATTCGCTGGCGCCGGTAACGCAGGGCCGCCCCATCCCGCGGGCGACCACCGCGGCGTGGCTTGTCATGCCGCCGCGACAGGTCAGAATTCCCCGGGCGGCATGCATGCCGTGAATGTCCTCCGGGCTCGTCTCGATGCGCACGAGAATCACCGGCTCGCCGCGGGCAGCAAGTGATTCGGCTTCCTCGGCGGAGAACACCACCCGGCCCGAGGCCGCACCCGGCGAAGCCGGCAGCCCGCGAATCAGGACCGCCGGCTTGGCCCTGGGGTCGAGGGTCGGATGCAGCAGCTGATCGAGCGAACTGGGCTCGATCCGGCGGATCGCCTCGGCGCGGTCGATGACCTCATCCTGGACCAGCGCCACCGCGATCCGCAGCGCGGCCTGGGCGGTCCGCTTGCCGGCACGCGTCTGCAGCATCCATAATTTGCCGCGCTGCACGGTGAATTCGATGTCCTGCATGTCGTGATAATGCTGCTCGAGCACCTGGCGCACCCGGCGCAGCTCGTCCAGCACCTCGGGCATCGTCTCTTCCATTGCCGGCAGGCTCGAATTGTTCGCCTTTTTGCCGGCGATCGTCAGATGCTGCGGCGTGCGGATGCCGGCGACGACATCTTCCCCCTGGGCATTGACCAGATATTCGCCAAAAAACTCGTTCTCGCCGGTCGAGGGGTTGCGGGTAAAAGCGACGCCGGTGGCGCAATCGGGCCCCATATTGCCAAACACCATGGCCTGCACATTGACCGCGGTCCCCCAATCGGCCGAGATCTCGTGCAGTCGGCGGTAGGTCACCGCACGAGGGTTCATCCACGAGCCGAACACCGCGCCGATCGCACCCCACCGCTGGTC
>JBOHME010000020.1:0-47415 GCA_050729795.1 Allostellaceae bacterium
CCGTGGCGCCGCGCCCCACCCGCCTGCCCGCCAGCAACGTGGTGCAGTTGCCGGGGTCGGCGCGATCGTCGCTGTCGCCTCGGGCAAGGGCGGGGTCGGCAAATCGACCGTCGCGGCCAATCTGGCGCTGGCGCTCGCGGCGAACGGGCTCGCGGTCGGGGTGCTCGACGCCGACATTTACGGCCCGTCGATGCCGCGGATGCTCGGGCTCGCCGGCCGGCGGCCCACCTCGCCCGACGGCAAGCGGCTGATCCCGCTCGAAAGCTACGGCTTGCGCTGCATGTCGATGGGGTTTCTGGTGCCCGAGGACAAGCCGATGATCTGGCGCGGGCCGATGGTCATGAGCGCGTTGCAGCAGATGCTGCGCGAAGTTGATTGGGGCACGCTCGACATCATGATCGTCGATATGCCGCCCGGCACCGGCGATGCGCAGCTGACGATGGCCCAGCAGGTGCCGCTGGCGGGTGCCGTCATCGTCTCGACACCGCAGGACATAGCGCTCCTTGACGCGCGCAAGGGGCTCAACATGTTCCGCCAGGTCGAAGTGCCGGTGCTCGGCATCGTCGAGAACATGAGCTATTTCCTGTGCCCGCATTGCGGCGGCCGCAGCGAGATCTTTTCGCATGGCGGGGCGCGCCGCGAGGCCGAGCGGCTCGGCACCGAATTTCTCGGCGAGGTGCCGCTCGATCTCGCGATCCGCGAGACCTCGGACGAAGGCCGGCCGATCACCGTATCCGACCCCGACAACCCGCACGCGCTGGTGTTCCGCGCGATCGCCGCGCGCGTTTGGGACAAGATCAGCGGCGCCCCCGCCGGCCGCGCGCCGCCGCGCATCGTCATCGAGTAGCCCCCGGCGCGGCGCAGCGGTCGCTATGCTGCCCTTGTTCCGGCGCTCGGCACGATGAGCGGGCCGGCCCCGTCCGGCGGCGATCCGCGGCGCCGATCCGATCCCGCGACCCGACCGCATCAGCGCACATTGCTGCGGGTGTGCGGGCTGCCCGCCGTCGCCGCCTTGTGCGAGCGCGATCCGGGCCGGGTCGAGCGGCTCTATTTCGAGCCGCGGCTGCGGCGCAGCGTTGCCGGCTTCTGCGCCCTGCTGGCGCGTGCCCGCAAGCCCTATCGCGAGATCGGTCCCGCCGAGCTCGCGCGCGTTGCCGGCACGGTGCTGCATGGCGGCGTCGCCGCGATCGCGCGGCCTCAGCCGCTCGCCGCGTTTGATGCCGCGGCGATTGCGGGCTGGGCGTGCGATGGGAAGCCGCTCCTGGTCCTCGATGGCGTCGGCAACCCGCATAATCTCGGGGCGATCGCCCGCTCGGCGGCTTATTTCGGGATCGCGCGGATGCTGCTCGCCGACCGCCCCGACCAGGCGCTGCCATCCGATGCGAGCTACCGTGTGGCCGAGGGCGGGCTCGAACATTTGAGCCTCCACCAGGCGCCGCTGCCGCGCGCCCTCACCGGCTTGCGCCGATCCTACCGCATCCTTGGCACTGCGCTCGACGGCGGCGCCCCGTGGACAGGCAACGCCGGGCCCAAGCCGCTGGTCCTCGTTTTCGGCAACGAGGAAACCGGTCTCACCGCGGCGACGCTCGCCGCCTGCGACGCGGTCATGACGATCCCCGGCAGTGGGCGGGTGCAGTCGCTGAATGTCGCCGCCGCCGCCGCGATCCTGATCTATCTCGCCAGCCGACGGTGAGCGGGGCGGGCCGGGTGAGCGGGGCGGGCCGGGTGAGCGGGGCGGGCCGGCGCCGGGCTCGGCGCGCCGATCCACCGGTCAAGCTCGGCAGCGAGCGCGGCCGCGATGTCAGCTCGCCGGTCACACTCTTGCAATAGCAGCGCGGTAGCTTCGATCGTTGACAAGGCCTCGCGCCTGGGCTCGCGGCGGACCCGGTTGTAGCGCGCCGGGTGTTGTGGATCGAGCACCAGCCGGCGCAGCTTGAGCAGCCACGGGTTGCGCCACCACAGCGCCTTTGCCTCACCCCAGCTGCCGTCGAGCAGCACCGCGCCATCGAGAGCGCGCAGCATTGCCGGCTGGTTCGGCTCCGGCTGGCCGTGCCGGTCGAGGGCGATCACCCTGCGATCGAGCCCGAATGCGTGCGGCCGGATCGAGCCGAGATGCAGCACCGCCCAGCGCCGCGCATCGACCGGCACGGCTTCGCCATCGCCAAGCGCTCGCTGCAGATTGGGCCAGGACAGCCCGACCACCAACCTCGCCCGCCGCAGCAGCGACATCGCGAGCGCCGCTGTCGCGACACTTTCCCGCCGCTCGCGCGGATGCTGCAAGATCAGGATAAAGAGCTGATTGTCGAGCTTCGCGCTGCTTTCCATCCGACCTCGCGCCATCCGACTTAGCGATCGTGGCTCACCGGCAGAATTGTGTAATGCTCGGGGATGACCGGTCCGGTCGCGACGTTAGCACCACCAGCGGCCCGATTCACCATCGGGTGAGAAGCTGTGGTATAAACTGTACCCGGTGGTTGCCGGCGCAGTCATTCGGAGCGTCCATGCACAAGCGCATTCGCAAAGCTGTTTTCCCGGTTGCCGGATTGGGCACTCGGTTTTTGCCGGCGACCAAGGCAATGCCCAAGGAGATGCTGCCGATCGTCGACAAGCCGCTCATTCATTACGCGGTCGAGGAGGCCAAGGCGGCCGGCATCGAACAGTTCTTTTTTGTCACGAGCCGGGCGAAGAGTGCCATCGACGACCATTTCGACTGCGCCTTCGAGCTCGAAGCCACATTGCGCGAGCGCGGCCAGCACGCGCTGGTCGCGGAGCTCGAGGCGCGGCTGCCGGAACCGGGCCAGATCGCCTATACCCGGCAGCAGACCCCGCTCGGGCTCGGCCATGCCGTGTGGTGCGCCCGCGCGCTGGTCGGCGACGAGCCGTTCGCGGTGCTGCTCGCCGATGATCTGATGGTGTGCGAGCGGCCATGCCTGACGCAGATGGTCGAGGCCTATGCCGAGATCGGCGGCAATCTGGCAGCGGTCATCGAGGTTCCGCGGGAGCAGACCCGGCGCTATGGCGTGCTCGACATCGTCGCCGATGACGGCCGCCTGGTGCGGGCGCGCGGCGTCGTCGAAAAACCGGACCCGGCCGACGCCCCGTCAACCTCGACGATCATCGGCCGCTATATCATCCAGCCCGAAATATTCGACCACCTGGCCCGCGCGGAAGCCGGCAGCGGCGGCGAAATCCAGCTGACCGACGCGCTCGAGCGCCTGATCCGGGACGGACAGGCATTCCACGGGTTTCGCTTTGAGGGTCGGCGGTTCGACTGCGGCGACAAGCTCGGCTATCTCGAAGCGACGGTGGCGTTGGGGTTGCAGCATCCCGAGCTCGGGGCGCAGCTGCGCCGGATCCTGGCCTCGTATCTGTGAACCTCGTATCTGTGAACGGAAATCATCGATGCCGCACCGCTTCGACCCGACGATCCTGCGCGAATACGATATCCGCGGCATCGTCGGTGAGACCCTGTCCGCCGCCGACGCGGTAGCAATCGGACGCGCCTTCGCCCAAACCCTGAAGGCCGCCGCCCAGACCCCGGGCGCGGCCGGCGCCGACCGGATCGCGGTCGGCTATGACGGGCGGCTGACCTCGCCCGAGCTCGAAGCGGCATTGGTCGAAGGCTTGGCCAGTGAGGGCACCGATGTCGTGCGCATCGGTCTCGGGCCGACCCCGATGCTCTATTACGCGGCCGCGACGCTCGGCGTCGCCGGCGGGATCATGGTCACCGGCTCGCACAACCCGCCTGACTATAACGGGTTCAAATTCGTGCTCGGCGGCAAGCCGTTTTACGGTGCCGCGATCCAGGCGCTCGGCGAAACCGCGCTCGGGCTCGGCCCACCCACGACCGGCCGCGGCCGCATCGAGCAGCAGGCGATCCGCGACGCCTATGTCGCCCGGCTGATCCGCGACCATCATGGCTCGCGCCCGCTGCGCGTCGCCTGGGACCCGGGCAACGGCGCCACCGGCGAGGTGGTGCAGCAGTTGACCGCGGTGCTGCCGGGCCGCCACATTGTGCTCAACGCAGCGATCGACGGCACCTTTCCGGCGCATCACCCCGACCCGACAGTCCCGGAAAATCTGGCGCAGCTGCGTGCCGCCGTCGCTCACGAGCAGTGCGATCTCGGTATCGCTTTCGACGGTGACGGCGACCGCATCGGCGTCGTCGATGGCGGCGGCGACATCTGGTGGGGCGATCAGCTGATGATCGTCCTGGCGCGCGAGGTGCTGGAGCGGCACCCGGGCGCGCCGATCCTCGCCGATGTCAAGGCGAGCCAGGTGCTGTTCGACGAGATCGCCCGCCTCGGCGGCCGTCCGGTAATGACCGCGACCGGGCACTCGCCGATCAAGGCGAAGCTCGCCGAATTGCAGGCGCCGCTGGCCGGCGAGATGAGCGGACACATTTTCTTCGCCGACGGCTATTACGGCTTTGATGATGCCGTTTACGTCGCGGTGCGGCTCCTTGGCATTCTCGGCCGCAGCACCGAGGGGCTGGCCGAGATGCGCCGGCGGCTGCCGGCCGTGCTCAACACCCCCGAGCTGCGCTTTCCTTGCGCCGAAACGCGCAAATTCGCGGTAGTCCGCGAGGTGCGCGACCGTCTCGCCGCCGCCGGGGCAAGCGTGAGCGATATCGACGGGGTCCGGGTCAGCACTCCGGAAGGCTGGTGGCTGCTGCGCGCCTCGAATACGCAGGACGTGCTCGTCGCCCGCGCCGAATCGACGACTGCCGAGGGGCTTGCCAGGCTCAAGGCGGCGCTCGCCGCCGAGCTCGCGGCGAGCGGGCTCGCATTGCCGCAAATCTAACCCGGGCGCAGATCTAGACCGGGCGGAGATCTAGACCGGGCGGAGATCTAAACCGAAGCGGCTGCGGCGCCGGCTCTCGCCCGTGCCGCGTCCCGCCGATCGGGCGGTGCCGCTATCCTATTATCCTAGTCACGGGCTGCGACCCGGAGCGTGCTCGGCCGCACGACGGCGCATTCGAGCCCCTTGCGGTGCAGTTGCGCACAGGCGCTCTCCGCCTGCGCGGGCGTGAGATCGAGCAGCCTTGCGCGATAGAGCCGGGTCTTGGTCCTTCTCGCCGGATCGATGATCTGCACCGGCTTGCCTCTGGTGACTGGGAGCGCCGCGGCGATCCGGGCGGCGTGCGCCGCCGATGCCGCCGCGTGAAAGGCGCCGAGCTGGATGCCCCAGCGATCAGCCGCCGGGTGCACCGGCTCGTGGCGCGGCACGACAGGCAGTGTCGCCGCCTCGGCCCGGTCTACCGGCGAGAGATGCGCAGCGAGCCGCGCGGCGGCTTTGCGCAGCAGCCCGGGATGCGGCCGCGACGACAGCGCGGCGGCAACCGACGGTCCCGCCACCGTTCTCCCCGCCACCGGCGGCGCTGCCGGGGCCACCCGTGATGGCACGCCAGCCGGCTCGCGCCGGGCGACCGCGGTCGGACTGGCGACGCCGATTTCGGCGAACCCCTGGTCGAGCAGCGCCGCCATTTGGCGGTCGCGCGAACTCGCCGAATGCCCGCCAAACACGACGCCGATCAGCCGGTGCCCGTCGCGCAGCGCAGAGGTCGCGAGATTGAAGCCAGAGGCATCGATAAAACCGGTTTTGAGCCCATCGGCCCCAGGATACCAGTCGAGCAGGTGGTCATGTCCCCTGATGATCGTCCCGCGAAAGTTAAACTCGCGGGTTGCAAAGTAATGATACTCCCGTGGAAAATCATGATACAAAGCGAGCGCCAGCTGCGCGGTGTCGCGCGCGGTTGTGTGCTGCAACGGATCGGGCAGCCCCGACGCATTTTGATAGTTCGTGTTGCGCATCCCGAGCTGGCGGGCCTCCGCGTTCATCAATTGGGCAAAGGCCGGCTCGCTGCCGGCGATCCCTTCGGCCAAAACCGCGGCGGCGTCGTTCGCCGAGCGGGTTACAATGCCGAGGATCAGATCCTGCACATCAACCGAATCGCCAACGCGCAGCCCGAGCTTGGTGGGCGATTTGCTGGCGGCGTTGAGACTGACCGGAAGCAGCTGGTCGAGGCGCAGCCGGCCCGTGTTCAGCGCTCCGAACGTCAGATACAGCGTCATCATCTTGGTCAGCGACGCCGGGTAGGTCAGGGCGTCGGCATTGTTCTCGCTCAGCACCTGGCCGGTATCGGCATCGAGCACGATCGAGGCCGCCACCGGTGCCGGGGCGAACCCGACCCTGGCAAAGTGCAAGTGATGATGTCCGCGGCGTGCCGCCTCCGCCTTTCCTGCGAGGGCGGCCACCGCCATCGCCGCGATGACCACCGCGATCGCGCCCGACATGCGGCACCCGCCCCCGCGGGACCCGCTTGCGCAGTGCCTTACCATATTCACGACATCCCCCAATCCCCAGGACTTCGCAACCCCGGAGCCGTCGCTCCGTTTCCCCAAAGCCAGAGTAGAAAGAAGCTGCCGCCCTGTCCAGTTTTCGCGCGCCACCCCGGGCAAATTCTCCAAAGACGTCAACAGGCTCGACCCCGAGTCGAAACGCGACGGGCATAAGCCTTCCCAATCTGCTCCGAGGCGGCCGCGGTGCCACGCCCATTCTTGTGCAGCGCAACATTTTTGTTGCGCCTGCCAACCCTGCCGCCTATGCTTCGCTTCTGCAGTGCAATCTCGGTATGGCAGCACGGCGAGGGTCGGCGGATGGAAAGCAAAGGCAGACGAGCGTCCCGCATGGGCGAACCGATCGAAGATCCGATCCCGCCGATTGCGGTCGCACCGAGCGAAAATCCACTGCCGCCGCCAGCGGACGCACCCGCCGGCGCGTCCCCGGCAGAGATCGTCGAGCCCACAGCTCCCTTTGCCTCTCCCGAGGCGGTCGAAGAAGCCGCCGCGATCGGGTCCGAAGTCGTGGCGTCGGCCTTGGCACCGACCCTGCTTCGGTCGGCTTCGCCGGAGCCGCTGGCGGCAATCGGAAGCGCCACCTTCTCTGCGCTGGCCGAGGCGCGCAACGCACTAGCGAGCAGCCTCGAAGCGCTGAGCGACGAGGTCGCCGGTCTCACCCGCCGCGAGATCGGTGCCGTCGCCGATAGCGCGATCGAGATGCTGCAGGTCCGCACGGTCTATGACGCGATCGCGGTCAATGCCGGCTTTACCGGCGCCAGCCTCGATCACTGGCTCGGCAGCTCGGCGCGGTTTTCCGAGCTCGGCACACGTCTCGCGGTCGAGACCACACGCCCGTTTCTCGAACGGCTGGGCCGGAACTGGCTCGGGGCCGTCCACCCCGGGCGTTAGCCGGCACTCTTGGCTGGCGGTCGCGGCTTGCCCGGTTCGGACGCCCGGCGGCCGCTTTCGGTTATTGCGCGGTCGATTTTGCTGTCGGCACGATACGGGTGACGACGATCGCACTGCGGTCGAGACAGTCCGGCACCCGTGGAGCGATCCGGGTCTTCCAGTAATCGCTGTCATAGACCGACTTGTAGAGCGCCTCGCGCTCGGCTTCGCTCTCGAACCGGCGCATCCAGACATAGACCGATTCGTCGGTCTCGCCGCGATAGCTGCCGGTGACGACCATCCCCTTCGACACCTGGAACGGGATGATCTCCTCCTCCATGATCTTGACCCATTCGCTCATTTTGCCAGGCAGAACCTTGTATTGGCGCAGCTCGTAAAAGGCCATGTCGTGCGTCCCCATCGGATGGTTCACGTCGGATCGGCGGCATCGCGCGGCAGCATAGCCACCGGCCCCGCCCGGCGAAAGCATCGCCACACCGAGTGCCGGGTCTTCTGGGCCGCGAGGTTTCCAGCTACTTTGGAGGCATGCCGAGGGAACCGCGGGAGTAGAACGCATGGCCAACGACATTCCCATCGCCCGCCAGGGATCGGCGCCGATGGCCGAGACGGCTTCGGGCAAGCTGCGTGGCGCGCATGCCGGCGGCATCCATAGTTTCAAGGGCGTGCCTTATGGCGCCTCGACCGCTGGGCGCAATCGCTTCCGCCCGCCGCAACCGCCGGCCGCGTGGACCGGGGTGCGCGACGCGCTCAGTTATGGCCCACGCGCTTGGCAATTGCCCGGCCGGCCAAAGCGGCGCGCAGTGCTGGAGACCCTGCTCGGCCCGGCCGACACGATGCCCGAGAGCGAGGATTGCCTGACCATCAATCTGTGGACGCCAGGTCTCGACACCACCGCCCGGCGGCCGGTCATGGTCTGGCTGCATGGCGGCGCGTTTGCCTACGGCTCGGGCAACCGCGCCGTGACCGATGGCGGGAACCTCGCGCGGCGCGGCGACGTCGTCGTCGTCAGCGTCAACCACCGCCTCAATATTTTCGGCTTTCTGGATCTCGGCGACCTCGGCGGCAACAAGTGGGCGCAGTCGGGCAATGCCGGCATGCTCGATATCGTCGCAGCACTGCGCTGGGTGCGCGACAACATTGCGGGGTTTGGCGGCGACCCTCACAATGTCACGATCTTTGGCGAGTCCGGTGGCGGCGGCAAGGTCAGCGTGCTGCTGGCGATGCCGCAGGCGAAGGGACTGTTCCATCGGGCGGTCGTTCAGAGCGGAGCGGCGGTCCGGGTCTCGACGCGCGAGCGGGCGACCGTTCTCGCCGAAGCGGTGCTGCACCAGTTCGGGCTGAGCGCCGGAGAATGCGCCAAGCTGCAGAACCTCCCGCCGGAGCGGGTGGCGGCGGTGATCGCGCCGGTGCTGCGCACGGTCGGCCGCTCGCCGCGGCCATTGCTCGATCGCTATGATTTCGGACCGGTGGTCGATGGCGACGACTTGCCGCAGCACCCGGCCGATCCGGCGGCACCACCGAGCGCTGCCGGCATCCCGCTTCTGATCGGTGGGACGCGCGAGGAAAGTGCCTTCTTTCTGGCCGATGACGACGCAGTGTGGAACGGCACGCTGAGCGAGGCGGAACTGCGCCAGCGGGTCGGCGCGGTAGCCGGCAGCGAGACGGAGGCGCTGCTCGCCGTCTATGCCGCGGCGCTGCCGGGGACGAGCCCGGCCGACCGGCTGATCGCGGCACTGACCGGCTCGAATTTCTGGATCCGCACCGTGCTGTTCGCCGAACGCTGTGCCGAGCGGCAGGGCGCGCCCGTCTATCTCTATTCGCTCGACTGGCAGAGCCCGGCGCATCGCGGGCGGCTCAAAGCCCACCACGCGATGGACCTGCCGTTTGTCTTCGATAATCCCGATGTGCCGGACACGACCGCCGGTGCGGCCGGGGCGCGCGAGCTGGCGGCGCGGGTCTCCGAGACCTGGATCGCTTTCGCCCGCAATGGTCGGCCGGACAATCCGGCGATCCCGGACTGGCCCGCCTATGGTTCGGCGGAACGTGCGACGATGATCTTCGACAATGAGTGCCGTGTCAGCCGCGACCCCGGCCGCGACGCCCGCCTGCTGTGGACCCGCGTCGTTGCCGGCAGCGAGTGAGCCGCCGCCGCACCACGCGCCGCCGGCGTCACGGGACCAGCACGGCGGCACCCTGCAATGCACCGCGGCGCAGATCGGTGAGCGCCTCGTTCGCGCGGATGAGCGGGTAGCGCACCGTCTCGGTCCGGATCGCGGCCCGCGGCGCCAGCGCCAGAAATTCCTCGGCGTCGCGCCGGGTCAGATTGGCGACCGAGCGCAGCACCCGCTCCTCCCAGAGCATCGAATAGGCAAAGGCCGGGATGTCGCTCATGTGGATGCCGCCGCAGACGACGGTCCCACCCTTTTTGGTCGCGACCAGCGCCGCCGGGACCAATGCCCCGACCGGTGCGAAGATCAGCGCCGCATCGACCGGCTCGGGTGGCGGCATCGTCGAATCGCCGACCCATTCGGCGCCGAGCCGGCGCGCGAAATTCTGCGCCGCTCGGTCGCCCGCCCGGGTGAACGCGAACAACCGGCGGCCCTGATATCGGATGATCTGCGCGACGATATGGGCGGCGGCGCCAAACCCGTAGATGCCAATCAGCGGCACCTCACCGGCGAGGCGCAGCGTGCGATAGCCGATCAGCCCGGCGCACATCAGCGGTGCCGCCGCGACATCGTCGAAGCGTGGATCGATCGCAAAGCAGTAGCGCTGATCGGCAACGCTCAGCTCGGCATAGCCGCCATCGATCTGGTAGCCGGTGAAGCGGGCGCGGTCACACAGATTTTCCCGGCCGCTGCGACAATATTCGCAGCTCCCGCAGGTCCAGCCGAGCCACGGAACGCCGACCCGGTCGCCGACCGCGAAACGATCGACATCTTGTCCCTTCTCGACCACGGTGCCGATGATCTCGTGGCCCGGCACCAGCGGCAGCTTCGGGTCGGCGAGCTCGCCATCGACGATGTGGAGGTCGGTGCGGCACACGGCACAGGCCTTGACCGCGATCAGCACCTGCTGCGGCCCGGGCCGTGGCGCCGGTAATTCGGCGGCGACGAGCGGCTCGCCCGCGGTCTTCATCACGATCGCACGCATCGCTTTACTCCCGCGGCATCCGGCTTGACAGTAAGCGCCTCTTTGCGCGGTGTCGTCGCCATGCTCTGCGTCCGACGCGCTTTGCCCATCCTGGCGACGACTTCGCTGTGCCTCGGCGCCTGCCATCTGGCACCAGTAGGCGGCATGGCCGAACGCTGTGCCGACCTGATGCGGCAGGCCGATCCCGGTGCGGCAATCGACATCACCCGCAGCAGTGCCGCCGCCACCAGCATCACGACGATCGTCGCCCGCGTCGAAGGCGTGCGCACCGATCTGAAGCCGCATGGGCCGCTGCCGCGCCATCTTGCGGTCGAATGCCGGTTCGACGGCGGCATCCTCTCCGGGTTCCGCTGGACCAAGGGACCAACCTAACCCGGTCACAGCATCGCGCTTGGGGCTGGCACCGGCGCCCCGCTCTCGTCCATACTCGGGCGAAACTGCGGCGAAAAGGGGAACGGGATGGATCTCGGCCCGGCGGACGGCGAGCGGCCGAACCGCGAACGGCTGTGGCGCAAGCCGCGGCGCAGCGCCGTCCGCGAGGCACCGGTCGCGCCGCCCTATCAGCTGTTTGCGACCGCGCCGATCGCCTGCCCCTATGTGCCGGGCCGGGTCGAGCGCAAGCTCATCATCGAGCTCGACGGCAGCGACGGCGCTGCGGCCTATGACGAATTGTCGCGTGCCGGGTTCCGCCGCAGCCATCACTTCGCCTATCGGCCGGCGTGCCGCGTCTGCGCCGCCTGCGTGCCGGTGCGCATCGCCGTTGCCGGGTTCCGACATACGTCCTCGACGCGCCGTGTGCGCAACACCAATCGCGACCTCGGTGCCGGGCTCGCCGCGGCCCGCGCCACGCCGGAGCAGTTCCGGCTGTTCTTGGCCTATCAGCGCAGCCGCCACGCCGATAGCGAGATGGCGACGATGACCTACGCCGATTACCGGGCAATGGTCGAGGACAGCCCGGTGCGCACGCGCGTCGCCGAGTTTCGCGACGCCGCCGGCGCGCTCCTCGGCGCTTCGCTGATCGACCTGCTCGACGACGGCGTTTCTGCGGTCTACAGCTTTTATGATGCGCAGCAGCCCAAGCGCAGTCTCGGCACCTGGAACATCCTGTGGCTGGTCGAGCACTGCCGGCGGCATCGCCGTCCCTATGTCTATCTCGGCTACTGGATCGCTGAGAGCCCGAAAATGGCCTACAAGGCGCGTTTTCCGGGGCTCGAACAGCTGACCGCCGCCGGCTGGACCAGGCTCGCGCCGCCGGCGGTTGCCGGGTCCTCTGCGGGATAACCGGCACGCGGAATAACCGGCACATGGCAATCGGCATGCTCGGCTCGGCGATTTTCGCCGACATGTTCGGCACCGCGGCGATGCGCGCGGTGTTTGGCGAGACGGCGTTTCTCTCCCGCTGCGCCGAGGTCGAGGCGGCGCTGGCGCGCGCCCAGGCGCGGCTCGGGATCCTCCCGACGGAGGCCGCAATCAAGATCACCGAGGCCGCGGAGACGGTAGCCGGCCGGCCCGAAACGCTCGATTTCGCCCGCTTGAAGCGCGACACCGAAAATGTCGGCTATCCGATCCTGCCCCTGGTGCGCCAGCTTGCCGAATGCGCCGGCGAAGCCGGGCGCTGGCTGCATTGGGGGGCAACGACCCAGGACATCATGGATACCGCGGTCGTGCTGCAGATCCGCGCCGGGCTCGATCTCATCGAAGCCGATCTCGACGCCGCGCGCGGCCATGCGGCCGACCTCGCCCGCCGCTATCGTGATACACCGATGGCCGGCCGCACCCATCTTCAGCACGCGCTGCCGGTGACCTTTGGCTACAAGGCGGCGATCTGGCTTTCGGCGCTCGACCGGCATGCGGCACGGCTGGCCCAATTGCGCCCACGGGTGCTGGTGGCGCAGTTCGGCGGCGCTGCCGGCACGCTCGCCTCGCTCGGGCAGGGCGGTGAAATCGTCGCGAGCCGTGCCGGGCTCGCCCGAGAGCTCGGCCTCGGCGATCCGCTGATCACCTGGCATGTCGCTCGCGACGGCATCGCCGAGACCGTGCAGTGGCTGGCACTCGTCGCCGGCAGCCTCGCCAAGATCGCATTCGACGTGATCTTGATGTCGGCGACCGAGTTCGGCGAGGCAGCCGAGCCGTTTATCACCGGCCGCGGGTCGAGCTCGACGATGCCGCAAAAGCGCAACCCGATCTCCTGCGAGCTGATCCTCGCGGGCGCCAAGGTGCTACGCGAGCATGCCGGCCTCGTGCTCGATGCGATGGTGACCGATTTCGAGCGTGCCACCGGCCCCTGGCATGTCGAATGGGTGGCGGTGCCCGAGGCGTTCGGCTATGCGGCCGGGGCGTTGCACCAGTCACGGTTTCTGTTGGGCGGGCTGATTGTCGACCCGGCCCGCATGGCGCAAAATCTTGGTCTGACCCACGGGCTGATCGTCGCCGAAGCGGTCATGATGGGCCTTGCCCCGCTGACCGGCCGCAACGAGGCGCACGACCTCGTCTACGACGCCTGCAACGCGGCGATCGAAAGCGACCGCCCGCTGCTCGACGTGCTGCTCGAAACCCCTGCCGTGGCCGGCCCGCTCGGCGCGGAGAGATTGCGCGCGCTGACCGATCCCACCAATTATCTCGGCGCCGCCCCGGCGATGGTCGACCACCTCCTCGCCGGTCGCTAGCGTTCAGCTCGAGGCGGCGTCAGCGCCGCTCAGCCCGGAGCGGCTTGCGGCAAAACCGGCGCCGCGTCGTCGATCACGAGCTGCACCGCGTCCTCCCCACGCCAGTGGTCGTGGCGCAGATGGCCGGCGACATGGATCGCCGCACCCCGCGTCCCGGCGAGAAACCGACCGAGCGGCGTTTCAGTCGCGCGAAAGGCCACACCGCGCAGGCGGGTGTCTTCAAAGGGGTCGGCCAGAATGCAGCGCAGATGCGCGCCACCTACCATTTCGGCATGGAGGATGCGCACTGCCGGGAACAGAAAGCGCGGCTCGGGATTGGCGGCGCCGAACGGGGCCAGCCGGTCGAGATGGCCGATCAGCTCGGCCTGCGCCGCGGCCGGTGTCAGCGACCCGTCGATCGGGAGCTCGGGAACCAGAGACTCCCGATCGAGCCCGTCGCCGAGCCGCGCGACCAGAAATTCGCGCAACGCATCGAGCCGGTCGCTCGCGACCGTCAGCCCAGCCGCCATTGCATGGCCGCCGCCGTTGATCAGGAGCCCGGCCTGACGCGCAGCGATCACCGCTGCACCGATCGAAAGCCCCGGCACCGAGCGGCCGGAGCCGCGGCCGATCTCTTCGGCGAGCGCCACGACCACCGCCGGGCGCTGATAGCGTTCCTTGAGGCGAGCGGCGACGATGCCGATTACACCGGGATGCCAATCGGGCGCCGAGGCGAAGGTCAGCACCGGCGATTGCGGCCGGGCTTCGACGCAGGCGATCGCCGCCGCCAGGGTGCGGGCTTCGAGATCGCGCCGCTCGCGATTGTAATCGTCGAGACGCCGCGCCAGCTCGGCCGCCAGCGCCGGATCGTCGGTCGCCAAAAGGCGGGCGCCGAGTGCGGCTTCGCCAACCCGGCCGCCGGCATTGACCCGGGGCCCGAGCACAAAACCGAGATGATAGGCGTCGAGCGGCTCACCGATGCCGGCGATCGCGGCCAAGGCGGCGATGCCCGGATTGGTGCCGCGCCGCGCCACCCGGATCCCTTGTGTAACAAACGCCCGGTTGAGCCCATTGAGCGGCACGACATCGCACACCGTGCCGAGCGCCACGAGGTCGAGCCAGCCGAGGAGATCCGGCTCGCTGCGATCCGCCGCATACCAGCCGGCGAGGCGCAACGCCCGATTTACTGCGATGACCAGCAGATATGCGACACCGACCGCGGCGAGGCTGCCATGCGGGCTCGTCTCGTCGAGCCGGTTCGGATTGACCAGTGCTGCCGCGCGCGGCAGCAGCGGTTCGGCGACGTGATGATCGACGACGATGACCTCGAGCCCGCTGTCGGCGGCGTCGGTCAGCGGCTGATATGCGTTGGTGCCGCAATCGACCGTGACGACGAGGTTGATCCCTTCGTCGCGCAGCCGCAGCAGCGCCGCGGTGTTCGGGCCATAGCCTTCGCGCAGGCGGTCGGGAACATAAAGCCGGGTGCGCGCGCCGACCGCGGTAAAAAATCGCGTCAGCAGCGCTGCCGAGGTGGCGCCATCGACATCGTAATCGCCAAAGATGCCGATCGTCTCGCCGTCCCGCACCGCGCGAACGAGCCGAGCGGCAGCCGCCTCCATGTCGCGCAAATGCGACGGGTCGGGCAGCTGATCGCGCAACCGCGGTGCGAGAAAGCCCGGCGCATGGTCGCGGTCGATCCCCCGCTGCGCCAAGAGCCGGCCGACGATCTCCGGTAGTGCCAGCCGCTCGGCGATGTCACGTGCCGCTCCCGTCGCGCCGCTGCGCCAGCGCCAGCGCCGCCCGCAGATCGATTGCTCGACCACCATGCTGCCGGCCGCGATGTCGCCGGCCGGGATGGCGGCGCCCCCCGCGCCGTCCATCGGGCTGTCTTTACCGGGCGCTGGCCGGGAGAGCGGGTTTGCGCGTCAAATCGTGGTGAGCCTCGATATAGCGAACCGTGCCCGATTTCGAGCGCATGACCACCGAATGGGTAAAGGCGCCGCCCGCAAAACGGCGCACACCCTTCAGCATCGTCCCGCCGGTGACCCCGGTCGCAGCGAACATCACATCGCCCGCCGCGAGCTCCAGAAGCTTGTATTTGCGGTCGAGATCGGTGATGCCGATATTGCGGGCGCGGCCGCGCTCGTCATCGTTGCGGAACAGGAGCCGGCCCTGCATCTGCCCGCCGATGCAGCGCAGCGCCGCTGCCGCCAGCACCCCCTCGGGCGCGCCACCCGAGCCGACATACATGTCGATCCCGGTCTCCGGGCTGGAAGTGGCGATAACACCGCTGACGTCGCCATCCGAGATCAGTGCGATGCGCGCGCCGGCCTCGCGCACCTTGGCGATCAGCTCGGCATGGCGCGGTCGGTCGAGGATGCAGACGACGAGGTCCGCAACCTCGGTCTTTTTCGCCCGCGCCAAATTGCGCAGATTGACCGCCGGCTCTTCGTCGAGATCGACGAGATTGTCGGGCAGACCGCCGCCGACGGCGATCTTGTCCATGTACACGTCGGGGGCATTGAGGAAATGGCCGGCATCGGCCATCGCGATGACGGCGAGCGCGTTGGCGCCGCCCTTGGCGGTGATCGTGGTGCCTTCGAGAGGATCGAGCGCGATGTCGATCGGCGGGCCGTTGCCGGTGCCGACCTTCTCGCCGATATAGAGCATCGGCGCTTCGTCGCGCTCGCCTTCCCCGATCACCACGGTGCCGTCGATCGCCAGACTGTTCAGCGCCTCGCGCATCGCATCGACGGCGGCCTGATCGGCGGCCTTTTCGTCGCCGCGGCCCATCAGCCGCGAGGCCGAGAGTGCGGCCGCTTCGGTTACGCGCACCGCCTCCAGCGCGAGATTGCGATCCATCTTCGACGTCTCGGGCATGGCCGTCGTCCTCCTCGGCGTTCGTCAGCAGCGATGATTGTTGCAGCCGGACCGGCGAGCAAACCCGTTAGGCGAGTTGGGCGCTGTGGCGCGGTGCGGAAAGCCCGGTGAAGCGGAGCGCAAAGGCCGGGTCTCCGATCGATCGGGCGACACTTGCAACTCTGGCCTCGGCACCACTGGTCGGTCCGGTGCCGACCCTAAGCGCCGGTTTGGGCGGCGTCAATGCGCCGGCCTCGGCGCTGGAACGAGCCCGCGGACGGCGACATACTAGGCGCCCGTTCGGTGGGGAGGAACCTGGATGAAGACGCTGATCGCCCTGGGCTTCATCGTGGCTTTCGCGATCGGCGCCAGTTGGCCGGCAATAGCGGCCACACCGTGCAAGCCGGCGGGCAAGCTCGATTTCATCTGCGGGCCATTGAACGCGGAAGACCTGGTCGAAGTGCCAGGAACCCAGTGGATCGTGGCAAGCGGCATGGCTGGAGGAGCGGCCGGCGGGCGCGGCAGCCTGCATCTCGTCAATGCAGAGGACAAGTCGTGGAAGACGCTGTTTCCGGGTGACGACCCGCAAGTGAAATGGAACAAGGCGACCTATCGCGAGTGCCCGGGCCCACCCGATCTCGGCAAATTTTCCGCGCATGGCCTGAACCTGCGGGCCGGTTCCGGCGGCAACGACACGCTCTACGTCGTAAATCACGGCGGCCGCGAATCGATCGAGATTTTTGCTCTCGACAGCCATGGCGCTGAGCCCATCGTCACCTGGATCGGCTGCGCGGTGATGCCGGCTCATACCTGGCCGAATGCGGTGGCGCCGGTGCCCTCGGGTGGTTTTGTCGTCACCGACATGTTCGATCCGCAAGATCCAAAAGCATCCGACAAGATGAATGCCGGGGAAACGACGGGTGCGGTCTACGAATGGCACCCGCAGGCGGGCTTCAAATTCGTCCCCGGCACCCGGATGTCGGGCGACAACGGCATCGAGGTATCGCGCGACGGCAAGTGGATCTATGTCGCGGCCTGGGGCAACAAGGCCGTGGCTCGGGTCGCACGCGGGAGCAACACGCCGCACCGAAGGGATCTGATCCCGGTCGGGTTCCTCGCCGACAATCTGCGCTGGGCGCCCGATGGCGCGCTGATGGTCGGCGGCCAGGACGTGCCGGCAAAGCGGGTATTCGCGTGCTTCCAGAGCCATGCTACGCGCTGCGCAGAAGCCTGGCGCATCGTCCGATGGGATACCAAGGCGATGACCGTCGCCCCGGTGATCAGCGAAAAGGGGAACGCCGAGTTCGGCGGCGGGACTACCGGGCTCGAGATCGGCGACACGATGTTCGTCGGCACCTTCCGCGGCGACCGCATCGCCTATTTTCCGCTGAAATAACGCTGGCGAAACCGCGCGGGACGGTCAGAAATCCTCGATGCGGATCAGCCGCGGCGGTTCGAGCACGGTCGATAGTGTCGCGATCCTGGTCAATGCGCGACGCATCGCCGCCTCGATCGTGACATGCGTCGTCAGCACCACCGGCACCGCCTCGCCCGGGGCGCGCCCACGCTGGATCATCGATTCCAGCGACACCTCCTCGTCGCGCAGCGCCGCGGCGACATCGGCGATGACACCGGGCCGGTCGACCACCATCAGCCGGATGTAATAGGCACTCTGATGCCGCTCGATCGGCACCCCCGGGATCTGCCGCAGCTCCGCGGCCGGGATGCCGAACGCGAACACCGGGCGCCCAGCGGCGATATCGACGAGATCGGCCGCCACCGCCGAAGCGGTCGGCAATGCCCCGGCGCCGCGCCCTTCGAGCACCAGGCGGCCGACAAAGTCCCCCTCGGCGACGACGGCGTTATAGACCCCCTCGACCGCCGCGATCGGGCTGCCGCGCGGCACCATGCAGGGATGGACACGCTGTTCGAGGCCGTCCTCGCCGAGCCCATCCTTGCCGAGACGGGCGATGCCGAGCAGCTTGATCCGATAGCCGAGCTCCTCGGCAAATTCGATGTCGAGCCGCGATACGTGGCGGATGCCCTCGGCATAGACCCCGGTGAGATCGACGGGCCGGCCGAAACCGACACTGGCCAGCACCGCGAGCTTGTGCGCGGCGTCGATGCCGTCGATATCGAAGCTCGGATCGGCCTCGGCATAACCGAGGCGCTGCGCCTCGGCCAGCACCTCGGCGAAGTCCCGCCCGGTTTCGCGCATCGTCGTCAGGATGTAGTTCGAGGTGCCGTTGAGGATGCCGTAGACACGTTCGAGCCGGTTGCCGGCGAGCCCCTCGCGCAGCATCTTGATCGCCGGGATGCCGCCGGCGACCGACGCCTCGAACGATAGCGCCACCCCTTGCCGCTCGGCGTGCGCCGCGAGTGCGGTCCCGTGATGCGCGATCAGCGCCTTGTTCGCGGTGACGACATGCTTGCCGTGCTGCAGCGCCGTCTCGATCACCCGCCGGGCGATCCCATCGGCCCCGCCGATCAATTCGACGACGACGTCGATGTCCGGGTCGGCGGCCATCGTCGTGGCGTCCTCGTACCAGCGCAGCGCGGACACATCGGTCCCCCGGTCGCGGCTGCGGTCGCGTGCCGAAACCGCGCCGACAACGATCCGTCGGCCGGCTCGTGCCGCGAGCAGCTCGGCCTGCGTCTGCAACAGGTGGAGAATACCGGACCCGACCGTGCCGAGACCGGCGACGGCGATCCTCAGCGGCGGCTTCACGATCCCGGCGACCCCGATGTTGATGCCCGAACTCGGTCCGGGCGCGGTGCCACAGCGCCCGCTCGGGCGTGCGGCCGCCGGTTGTAGCCTGCACCGATCAAAGTTTCGATAATTTTCCGCCTCGCGCCCGGCTCGTCCGGCGGCCGCACCCGGGCGGACACGGCTCAGCGCTCGAACAGGATTTCGGCGCGGCCCTGGCCTGAATCGGCCCCGGCCGGCGCGGCCTCGACCAGGATCTTGTCGGCTGGGATCCCAGCCTTGGTCAGAGCCGCGGCAACCGCGTGCGCCCGGTCGAGCGCGGTCTGGAACTCGTCGAGCTGCTGTGTCGCGCTGCTGCCGACCCCGGAATAGCCGACAATGCGCACCTTGCCGGGGTGATGCCGATAGAGCGGCACGATCCCCGCCAGCTCCTGGCGGCCGGCAGCGTCGAGGCTCGTCGAGCCGGTGGCGAAATCGATTTCGGCAACCGGCATGCCTTTGGGCTGGGCGGCAGCACCGCTGGCCGGCACGCTACCGGATGGCGTCACGGGTGGCAGCACCGGCGGCGGCGGTGGCGGCTCGAACCTCGCCGAGGCGATCGCTGCCGGCAGCGGAGCGGTGGCCGGCGGCGGTGGCAGACGCGCCGGTCCGGCGGCTTTGCCGGGTATAGCGGGAGGTGGGGGCATCATCAGCTCACGCGGCGGCGGTGGCGGCGGCTCGCTCTGCTGCGGGTTCGGCAGCTCCGGGATCTGCGGTGATTGCAGACTCGACTCGATCGGCCCCGGCTCGGGCGGCTGCCCCGGTTTGCGCAGCCCGTTCGCGGCGACACCCGGTGCCGGCGCGGTTTTGCGCGCGGCGGCGGGTGGTGACGCGGCCGAAGCGGCCGGCGGTGTCGCTGCCGTACCGGCAGCCACCGGCGCCGCTGCGCGCGACGATGCCGCCTTCGCCGCGTTTGCCGGCGGGGCGGGAGGTGGCGGCGGCACCGACCCCGCACTCGCATCAAAGCCGGCCTGCAGCCGCTGGGTGGTGTATTTTGCGTTGCTCCGGTCGGCGATCAGACTCTGCGTCAGCTTGTCGAGCTGGGCGGTGGAGAGCGCCCGGGTCGGCGGCGCGGGCACGGTGGCGAGGTTTGGATAGTTCTCGGCCTCGCCGGTTGCCAGGTTTCTGGTATTGGGTGTCGTCGCCGGATTGGGGTCGTCCTTGCTGAGCCCCATCATGTTGCGATACGCGGCAACCGGGCTGCACGCCACCAAGCCGGCCATTACCGCCGTCACGAGCAAAGACGGCACGAGCCGATACGCTGCCCGGCGGGGCCCGCTCGGGGCGGCGCCGCAACCGTGTGACGGGGCTCCAGCCATCGACAAACCACCCGAACCCAGCCGCGGTGGATCGGCCGGGGGCCAAGACCCCTCCAGCGCATCCCTCGCCGCTGCAACTTCGTCCCGCGCTGGTGTATTAGATCGCGGCCGGCGCGTCACCACATTTGAGCGGGCGAATCGGCGCACCTGCCCGAGGCGAGGGGCCAGCGAGGCCGGGCCGGCGGGGGTCGGCGAGGAGAGCGATGAACGACACGGACCAGATCACGCCCAACGGCGGCACGGCGCGGTCGGGAGAACGCGGCACGGACGAGAAATCGGCCGATGCCGAAGAACTGGCCCGGCACATCGCCGGCATCGCCGAACGCAGCCAGCGTCTCGTCAGCGAATTTCTGCAGCGGCAAGTCGCGGAGCCGGATGCCGGCATGGCCAGCCCGCTCGCCATCGGCCGCGCCTTTTTTGAGATGACCGCGCGGCTGATGGCCGATCCCGCGCGCCTGATCCAGGCTCAGCTGTCGCTGTGGAACGACTATCTGACCCTTTGGCAGCGCTCGACGCAGCGGTTTCTCGGCGGCGACCCCGCGCCGCTGATCACCCCGCAGCAGGGCGACCGCCGGTTTCGCGACCCCGGCTGGAACGACAACGCGCTGTTCGATTTCATCAAGCAGAGCTATCTGTTGGCGGCCCGCTGGCTGCAAAAAAACGTGCGCGACATCGACGGCCTCGACGAGCGCACCGCGCAAAAAATCGATTTTTACACCCGCCAATTTGTCGATGCGCTGGCGCCGTCCAACTTTCTCTTGACCAACCCCGAAGTGCTGCGCGCGACCATCGAAAGCCGCGGCGAGAACCTGATCAACGGCCTCGAAAATCTGCTCGACGATCTCGAGCGCGGAAAGGGGCGGCTGGCGATCCGGATGACCGATATGACCGCGTTCCGGCTCGGCGAAAACATCGCCGTGACGCCGGGCAAGGTCGTGTATCAGAACGATTTGATGCAACTGATCCAGTACGAGCCGACGACCGCGGAGGTCGCGCGCCGACCGCTGCTGATCGTGCCGCCGTGGATCAACAAGTTCTACATCCTCGATCTGCGCCCGGAGAATTCGTTCATCCGTTGGGCGGTCGGACAGGGCCACACGGTCTTTGTGGTTTCCTGGGTCAATCCGGATGCGCGCCTCGCCGCCAAAACCTTTGCCGATTACATGCTGGAGGGCCCGCTCGCGGCACTCGAAGCGATCCGCCAGGCAACCGGCGAACGGCGGGCCAATGTCATCGGCTATTGTCTCGGCGGCACATTGCTGGCCGCCACCCTCGCCTATCTCGCGGCCAAGCGCGACAGCCGGATCAAGAGCGCCACCTTCCTTGTCACAATGGTCGATTTTGCCGAGGCCGGCGAATTATCGGTGTTTATCGACGAGGAGCAGCTCGCTTCGCTCGAGCAGCGGATGAACGCCAAGGGCTATCTCGAAGGCCGCGACATGGCGCAAACCTTCAACATGCTGCGCGCCAACGATCTGATCTGGTCGTTTGTCGTCAACAACTATCTGCTCGGCAAGTCGCCGTTCCCGTTCGACCTCCTATATTGGAATGCCGATTCGACGCGGATGCCGGCAGCGATGCACAGCTTCTACCTGCGCAACATGTATCAGGAGAATCTGCTGATCAAACCGGGCAGCATCACGCTCGACGGGGTGGCGATCGATCTCGGCAGGATCAGGACACCGGCCTTTCTGCTGTCGACCCGCGAGGATCATATCGCGCCGTGGCGCTCCACCTACACCGCGACGCAGATCTACAAGGGCCCGGTCGCGTTCGTTCTATCGAGCTCCGGGCATATCGCCGGCGTCGTCAACCCACCCGGCGGCAAATACGGGCATTGGCGCAACGAAAATAACCCGCCGACCCCGGACGAGTGGCTGGCAAGCGCCACCGAGGAGGCCGATTCCTGGTGGCCGCTATGGCAGCGCTGGGTTTCGCACCATGCCGGCGGTGGAGTGCCGGCGCGCCACCCCGGTGACGGCGCGCTCCCGGCCATCGAAGACGCCCCGGGGTCCTATGTCAAGGTGCGCGCCGAGGATTAGCCGCGGCTCGCCGCGGGCGGCACGCGACCGGCGGCATTGGTGGAGCCGAGGGGGATCGAACCCCTGACCTTCGCATTGCGAACGCGACGCTCTCCCAGCTGAGCTACGGCCCCAGTCGCGCAATTCGATCTCGTTGCCGGGCGGCCGCGACTATGCTGGGGCGAGCGGATGCTGTCAAGGCGAGCGGCAGGGTCAGGGTGCTGCGCCCCGGCTGCGCCAATGCGCTGCGCTTGCGGACCCCGGCTGCCAAAGCTACCGTCGCGCCGCCATCAACCGCTGCCACCGCCACCGCCGAGGTTTCGCCCCTGATGTACGCGTTGCTGAGCCTCGTCAACACGGTAATCACGATCTACATCTGGCTCTTGATCATTCAAGCGGTGCTGAGCTGGCTGGTCGCCTTTGGCGTCGTCAACCGGCACAATCGCGCCGTCGCGATGGCCGGCGACTTTCTGTGGCGGATTACCGAGCCGCTGCTGCGGCCGATCCGCCGCTTTCTGCCCGACCTTGGCGGCATCGACATTTCGCCGGTGATCCTGATCCTGCTGCTCTATTTCGCCGATAATCTGATGTTCGAATATCTTGGCTGACGGCCCCGTGACCGCGGCCCGCGCCACCTGGTGAGACGGCGGCTGCGGGCATGGCCCATGCGCTCGTATCGCTGGCGATTGCCGGCATCGCGTTCTGCGGCTCGCACACGCTGCTGTCGAGCACGCGCCTGCGCGGCTCGTTGCGCGACCAGCTCGGCGAGACCGGCTTTCTGCTTGTCTATTCGCTGACCGCGTTGGCGACCTTCGCCTGGTTCGCTGCCGCCTATGCGAGGGCGCCGACGATCGTGCTGTGGCCGCGGCGGGAGTGGATGAGCCTGATCCCGGTGCTGATCATGCCGCTGGCGACGCTGCTGCTGGTCGCCGGCTACACGACTGCGAACCCGACCGCGGTCGGTATGGAGCGCGCGGCCCGCGCCGACGACCCGGCGCCGGGGATTATGAGGGTCACCCGACACCCGGTCATGTGGGCCATCGGGCTGTGGGGGCTGAGCCACCTCGTCGCCAATGGCGATCTCGCCTCGGTGTGGTTTTTCGGGCTGATCGCCGCGCTGGCGCTCGGCGGGACCGTGCTGATCGACCGCAAAAAGCGGCTGGCGTTGGGCAGCCACTGGCGGCGCCTGGCGCTCGTCTCCTCCAACATCCCGTTTGTCGCGCTGGCCAAGGGACGCGCCCGGTTGCGTTGGCGCGAAATCGGGTTGTTGCGGCCGGCTGCGGCATTGCTGCTTTACGCCGTCCTCTTTCTCGCCCACCCGCTCTTTGCCGGCATGCCGGTCATGCTGCGCTGGCCGCTGCTGCGATGACCGGCAAAAGCTTGCCGGCCTCTCTTCCGCGGTGCCGCGCTACGGGGACGTTACCCGGTTATGAAGGGCTTCGGGCTTCTGGTTCTGTTCGGCGCGTTATGTTTTCCGTACCGTCGCGACGAGATCGAGCTGCCGGCGCTAGCCGCGGCCGAGTGAGCTCCGGTCAGGCGACGCTGCCATCGCCAGCACGGCGCAGCACCCGTCCCGGCAGCGCGCCGGTATGTCGGGCATCGGCGACGACGATGGTGCCGTTGACGAGAACCGTGGTGCGCGCCCCGCTCGGGTAGAGGTGCGGCTCGGCATAGGTCGCGCGGTCCGTGAAATCGGCCGGATCGAAGATCGAGATATCGGCGCGAAAGCCCGGCCGCAGCAACCCGCGGTCGGAGAGCCGCAGCGCCGCGGCCGTCGCCCCGGTCATCTTGCGCACCGCCGTTTCGAGCGGCAGCACCCCCTCGTCACGCACATAACGGCCGATGATCCGCGCGAACGTGCCGTAAAAGCGTGGATGCGGCATGCCCTGCGACACGACGCCGTAATCGGCGACGCAATTGCCGTCCGAGCCGACAAGTGCCATGGGCGAGCGCACGATCGCCCGGATGTCGTCCTCGCTGATCGAGGTGATCAATACCCGCGTTGCCGCCCGGTCTTCGATCAGATAATCGCAGACAAGACCAATTGGGTCGCAGCCGCGCGCTGCCGCGAGCGCCGCCACCGTCTGCCCGGCATATTGCGGCAGATGCGGCGAGATCGAGATCTGCACACAGTCCCAGGACGGGATCCGCCCCCAATTGTTGAGCCCGTCGCGCTCGATTTCGGCGCCGATCCGGGCACGGGTTTCGGGCAGCGCCAAACGCGCCAGCATCGTCTCGACCCCGCCCGACTGCACCCATTGCGGCAACAGGTTCTTCAAGGGGTTGCTGCCGGCCGCGTAGGGGTACGCATCGCAATCGATCGCCAGGCCTTCGGCCCGCGCCCCGGCGATCATCGCCAGGATGCGCGCGGCCTTGCCCCAATTGTCGAGACCCGAGCATTTGAGATGGACGATTTCGACATGGACACCGCAACTCCGGGCGATATCGATCGCTTCCTCGACCGCTTCGATCACCTTGTTTGCTTCGTCACGGAGATGGGTGAAATAAAGGGCGTGGTGACGCTTCAATACGTGACACAAAGCCACGATCTCGTCGCGCTCGGCATAGCTGCCGGGCGGCGTGAACAGCCCGGTCGAAAGACCCAGCGCCCCGGCCGCGAGCCCCTCCTCGAGCAATGCCGCCATCTGCGCCAACTCGGCCGAGCTCGGCGCGCGCGCCGCCATGCCCATCACGTTGAGCCGCAGCGTGTGATGGCCGACCAGCATCCCGGCATTGACCGCGGTCGCCGGAAACGCGTCGAGATATTCGCCAAAGCTGGTCTCGCGGAACGGCAGCCATGGCGCGCTGGCGCTCAAATAGTCCCTGATCAGCTCGAGCTTCCCCGGCAGCACCGGTGCGGTCGAATACCCGCAATGGCCGATGATCTCGGTGGTCACTCCTTGGCGCACCTTGCTTTCGGCTTTGGGGTTGATCGGCAGAGTGAAATCCGAATGGGTCTTGATGTCGATAAAGCCCGGCGCCACGGCGAGCCCGGCGGCGTCGATGATGTCAGCACCATCCGCCGGCAGGGACTGGCCGAGCGCGGCGATCCGCCCCTGCCGCACGGCGATGTCGCCGATCTCACCCGGCCGTCCGCTGCCGTCGATGACCAGCCCGCCCTTGATCAGAATGTCTGCGGTCATGATTTGCGGGCCGCGTGCGCGCGCAAATCAAAGCTCTCGTCAGCAGCCTCTTCGGGCGACAGGCGCGGGTCGCCGGCGAGAAGGCGCCGCGCGACGATGTGATCAGCCGGCCGGTTGACCGATTCGACCCCGATCAGCCGGCCGTCGCGAAAGCAGAACACCGAAAAGCTGCCACTCTCCGGATCGCCGCGCAGAACCGCGGTATCGTGACCGGTGACGAGCCCGGCGATCTGCAATTTGAGCGGGCCCTGGTCGCTCCAGAACCACGGCACCTTGTTATAGGGGGCGGGCTTGCCGACAATCCGGGCGGCGACAGCGCGCGCCTGATCGACACCGTTCTGCACCGATTCGAGCCGCACCTTTCCGCCGCCGGCAAACCGGGTCGGGAAACTGGCGCAATCGCCGATCGCAGAGATTTCCGCCGCCCCGGTAGCCAGCAACTCATCGACAACGATGCCGTTGTCGACCGCGAGCCCGGCCTCCGCGGCAAGCTCGGCATTGGGCAGGACGCCGATGCAGACGAGCACGAGGTCCGCCGGCAACACCCGGCCATCGCTGGTCTCGACCGCATTCGCCTTGCCGTCGGCACCGCGGATGCGAGCGACACCGGTGCCGAGCGAGATCGTTGTTCCGAAACCGCGATGCGCGCCGGTGTAAAATGTTGAGGTCGGCGCCGAGACGACCCGGCCCATCGGCTGCTGCGTGAGCTCGACGATATGCACGGCGGCCCCGGCCGCGCGCGCCACCGCGGCGAATTCGAGACCTATAAACCCGGCGCCAACCACCACCACCTCGCCCAGCCCGGCAAGCCGCTCCCGCAGAATGTCGGCGTCGGCGAGGGTGCGCAGCGGCAGCACACCATCGAGCTCTGCCCCCGGCACCGGCAATGGACGAAACCGTGCGCCGGTGGCGAGCACCATGTGGTCGCAGACGATCTCGTGGCCGTTGTCGAGACGCAGGCGCCGGCCGGGGCGGTCGATCGCGACGGCGCGCTGGCCGGTCAAGAGCTCGATCCGCTCCTTTTCGTAAAACGCGTGCGGCCGCAGCCACAATTCGTCGAGCCCGCTGTCGCCGGCAAGATAGGATTTCGACAGCGGCGGGCGCTGATAGGGCAGCGGCGCTTCGTCACCGATCAGCACGATGCGGCCGGCGAACCCCTCCTGCCGCAATGACGACGCCGTCTGAAAGCCGGCCTGGCCGGCGCCGATGATGGCGACGACCGGATCGGCCATCAGAGCTGGGTCTCTGGCAGGTGCACGACAAGCCCGTCCATCTCCGCGTTGACCACCAGCTGGCAGCTGAGCCGGCTGTTCGGGCGGCGCTCGCTGGCGGTGAATTCGAGCATCGCCTTCTCGTCGTCCGATTGCACCGGGGTGCGGTCGAGATACGGCTCTTCGACATAGACGTGACAGGTCGCGCACATCATCTCGCCGCCGCATTCGGCAACGATGCCCTCGATATTGTTGAGGATCGCGCCGCGCATGACGCTGGTGCCGATCGGCACGTCGATTACCTGGCGCGAGCCGTCGGCGTGAACATAGGTGATGCTGGGCATTTTCTTCCTATCGGTTGGCGCGGCGTCCCGCGGCGGACATGTCTAAATCCGCCAGCGACCGGAGCGCGTCAAGCCTGCAGCGCGATCCCGACCGCGTCTCCCTCGGCGGTCAGGACGGCGCCGAGAGCAGCGCTTTCACGGGCGATTTCGTCGAATGCGGCGGCTTCGCCGGCGAGCGCGCAGGGCTGCGTGCGGTTCTGCGCATCGTGGCGGACAAAGCGGAACCCGGCATGTTCGATTGCACTCCCGTTCCAGGTGATCCGCGCCATCATGCCGAGCCAGTCGCCATGCGCGACACCGCCATGCCCGGTATGAAACGAAAAGCTGCCGAGCCCGTAGAAGATCGGTCTGCCGCGATAGAGCTCGACCGGCAGCGAATAGTGCGGGCCGTGGCCGATCACCAGATCAGCGCCGGCATCGATCGCGGCATGCGCGATCTCACTCATATACTGCAGCACCTCTCGATGCAGACCCCAGTGAAACGAGGCGACGACGATGTCGGCCGCCGCCCGCAGCGCGGCGATATCGGCCGCCAGACGCTGCAGATCCTGCGGCTCGGCCCAGGTCACGATTCTTGGCGGCACCCCCGGCCGGTTGGGCGGCGGCCGTGAGCCCTGGCTCGGCACCTGATAGGCGGTATGGCCGCGGATCACGGCGATGCCGGGTGCCTGCGCGGCGGCCTCGTGATTGGTCGGCCAATAGACCGAGCTGCGCTGCAGAAAGCCGAACCGCACGCCGTCGCGGGTGACGATGGCCGGAGCGTGCGCCGCCGCCCGATCGGCTCCGGCGCCGGCATGGGCGATGCCGAGCCGATCGAGCCGAGCGAGCGAGGCGAGGATCGCAGCCTCGCCATAATTGACGTTGTTGGCGACGCCGACCGCGGCGATCCCGGCCGAAACCAGCGCTTCGCCGGCGGCCTCCGGATCGGCGAAAAACCCTTCGCGCTCAAGCGAATGCCCGCCGGGCGGTGCATAGAGGCAGCATTCGAGATTGCTGAAAACGATGCCGGCGGCGCGCATCTCGTTGCGCAGCACGGCAAACGGGACTGTGGGATCGGTGACGTTGATCAGGTTGACGTCGCCGGTCAGGATCATCGTCGTCGCCATCATTGTTCTCCTCGTCCTCAAAGCTGCGCCGAAGCGCTGGCAACCGGGCGGTGATGCGATCGGGCGGTGATGCGATCGGACGGGGCTGACTCAGGGCTGCCGCCGGGCACGCCGGCGCACCAGCCGGTACCACCATGCCAGCGCCACCAGCAGCACCAGCCCGGCGATCAGGATATAAGGTGAGACGCGTGATTGCTGTTGCGGCGCATCGCTGCCGACCCGAATCATGACACGGGCGACCTCGCTCGGAGTGCGGGCTTCGGCGGTCCACATGCCGTCCCGGTCGGCGCCGAACACGAACTTGCCCTGCGCATCGGTCCGCCCGGTCTCGACCGGGGTCTTCAAATTACCCGGCGCGAACACCCGCACCTCGGCATTGGCCATCGGCTGACCGGCGGCGGTCGCGAATTGCGTCGTTACCTGATGGCCGGCGAAGACGTCTAAGGCATGCGCCGGCGCGATTCCCGCACAGCACCAAAGGACAACCAAGACAGCGATCCCGAGGCGGCGCATCAGCGTGATCGAGCCGGGCGGGTGATGGCCGAGAAACCGCATAGGGTTAGCATAGCGTGCTGCACGGCCGGCGCCAAAGCGGCCGGGTCGTGCTTGCCGGCTATGGCAGGGCATGGCAGAAGCCGCACCGTGGAGGAGCGATGCCGGATTTTGCGATCGAGCGACGCTCAAAGGGGATCGTCTGCGGCATCGACGAAGCCGGGCGCGGCCCGCTCGCTGGGCCGGTAGTCGCCGCCGCGGTGATCCTCGATCCGCGCCGCTTCCCCCGGGTACTGCGCGACGGTCTCGACGATTCGAAGGTGCTGAGCGCCGCCGAGCGCGAAGCCTGCTACCGGACGCTGCGCCGCTGTGCCGCTCGCGGGACCGTTCATATCGGTGTCGGCGCGGCGAGCGCGAGAGAGATCGATCGGATCAACATCCTGCGCGCGGCGCTGCTGGCGATGGCGCGCGCCACCGCGGCCCTCGGGAGATACCCCGATCTGGCGCTCGTCGATGGCAACATGGCGCCGCCGCTCGCCTGCGCCGTCACCACGGTGGTCAAGGGCGACGGGCTCAGCTTTTCGATCGCCGCCGCCTCGGTCGTGGCCAAGGTCACGCGTGACCGGATCATGCGCGCGCTTGCCATGCGCTATCGCGGCTATGGCTGGGAGACCAATGTCGGCTACGCGACGCGCGAGCATGGCGTCGCGATCCGTGCGCTCGGGCCGACGCCGCATCACCGCCGCTCCTTCGCCCCGGTGCGCGCCGCCCTCGCCGGCGAGCTTCCGCTGCTGGAGGAGCTGTCGCCGGAGCTGACCGAACCCGAGCTGATCGATAGCGCCGAAATTGCGTGACGGGCCACCTTTTTCATCAGGGTCGGAAGTGCGTGCTCGGCAAGTGTGGCGGGCGGGCTCCATAAGCCTTGCACGCCGCGGTTGCTCTCCTCTTGTCCGGTGATGACCGCTTGTCCGGTGATGACCGCTTGTCCGGTGATGACCGCTTGTCCGGTGATGATCGCGAGCTCGAGCCGAAAATGGGTGAAGCCGTGCCGGACCGTGCCCGGCAGCGGCAACCAGCGGACCGCCACCGCTGGGGCCGCGGCGACGGCTTCCTCGAAGGTCCAGGGCTGGGCCCGCCACGCTGTCGACGGGATTTCCATCATGCCGCCCAGCAGACCCTGTTCCGGCCGGCGCCGCAGCAGCACCGACCCGTCGGCGCGCGTCAGCCAGAACGCCACCCCGTGGCGCAACGGCCGTTCCGGCTTCGGAGTGGGCCGCGGCAACCGCTCCGATGCGCCGCAAGCGGCGGCGGCGCAGGCCCCGCGCCAGGGACACAGCACGCAGCGCGGCCGGCGCGGGGTGCAGATCGTCGCACCCAGATCCATCATCGCTTGCGCGAAATCGCCGGAACGGGATGGTGGCACCAGCCCCGCGGCGAGCGTCCTGAGGCGGGTCTTGGCCTCTGGCAGCGGCTCCTCGACCGCGAAAAGGCGGGCGACAACCCGTTCGACATTGCCATCGACTGCGGCAACCGGCCGGTCGAAGGCGATCGCAGCGATCGCCGCCGCGGTGTAGTCGCCGATCCCGGGCAATGCGCGCAGACCCTCGATCGTGTCTGGAAACACGCCGCCCAGACGTTCCGCCACGGTGCGGGCGCAGGCATGGAGATTGCGCGCGCGGGCGTAATAGCCGAGCCCTTGCCAGACCTGCAGCACCTCATCGAGCGAGGCCGCAGCGAGGGCTGAAAGATCGGGCCAGCGCGATGCGAATCGGTCAAAATACGGGCCGACCACAGCCACCGTGGTCTGCTGCAGCATGATCTCGCTGAGCCAGATCCGGTACGGGTCGCGGATGGCGCCGGGCGGCGCACGCCACGGCAGCTGCCGCTGGTGGCGATCGTACCAGTCGAGCAGCGGTTCGGGGCGGGGCGTAGCCGCAGATGGGGAGAAAGCGGAGCGGAGCACGGGATGAGCGCTGAGGATCGGCAGCCGAGCCTAGACCCTGGCGCGGCCGGCGGCGAGCGCGAACCCGGGTTTCGTGCGATCGGCGTCGCCGTAGCGAAGCTCGCCCGCCCGGTGATCGGCAAGCGCCGCGGCGGATTGCTCGTCCGGCTCAAGGCCGATTGGACAGCCATCGCCGGCGCCGATTGGGCGGCGGTGACTTGGCCCGCGGCACTCGGCGGCGACGGTGCCTTGAAGCTGCGCACCGTGCCTACTGCGGCACTCGAAGCGCAGCACCGCGCGCCGCTGCTGATCGAGCGAATCAATCTGTTTTTTGGCCGCCGGGTGGTGCGCCGGCTGGTGCTGGTGCAAGTGTCATCAGCCTCGTGGTCGGCCCCACCCCCGCAGCCGCGCGCGGCCCGCGGGGATCGGGCGCTCGATCAGCATCTCGCCGATGTCGCCGATCCGCTCTTGCGCGCGGCCCTCGGCCGGCTCGGGCGGGCCATCGCCTCGCGCAATTGACGCGGCGGCGAGATCGTTGCACATCGGTGCATAACGGGCTAGCGTCTACATCTTGTATAAGGATCATGCAGATGCGGAAAATCTGGGTTGTCATGCTGGGCTTGTTGGCTGCTGCCGCGATCTCGCAGGCGGCGCCGCCAGTGGCCCGCGCGCAGCCGAGCGCGAGCGATGCGTCAAGCCTGCTCGCGATCACCCAGAACGATCGCATTCTCGGTAACCCGACCGCGCCAATCACGATCATCGAATACGCGTCGATGACCTGCCCGCACTGCGCCCATTTCACCGAGGATATCCTGCCGGCGATCAAGAAAAAGTGGATCGACACCGGCAAGGCCAAGCTGGTGCTGCGCGATTTTCCGCTCGACGACGAGGCCGTGCATGCCTCCATGATTGCACGCTGCGCGCCGCCCGATCGGTTCTACGCCTATGTCGACGCGTTTTTCGAGGACCAGGACAAATGGGTCGAGGCCCCCGACTATCAGGCCGAACTGACCCGGCTTGCCGAGCTAGGCGGCATGAGCAAGGACGAGGTCGGCAAATGCCTCACCGACAAGACGCTCGAAAACCAGGTCCTGGCGAGCCGATTGGCGGCCGGCAACCAGCTCGGCGTCAACGCAACCCCGACCTTCTTTGTCAATGGCACGAAGTTCACCGGCGAGCCGACGGTCGCCAAATTCGACCAGCTCTTGTCTGGTCTCGCGCAGAAATCATAACCACGGGCGGCGGTGTGGATGCAGGTTGAGCGGCTGCGTCTCGCCGGGTTCAAATCCTTTGCCGATCCCGCCGAGGTCGCGATCGGCCCCGGTCTGACCGGCATTGTCGGGCCAAACGGCTGCGGTAAGTCGAACCTCGCCGAAGCGCTGCGCTGGGTGATGGGCGAAACTTCCGCGCGACAACTGCGCGGCGGCGCGAGGGATGATGTCATCTTTGCCGGTGCGGCCGGGCGCGCGGCGCGCGACATCGCCAAAGTGGCGCTGACGTTCGACAACGCTGCGCGCGGCGCGCCGACGGCGTTCAACGATCGCGACGCGATCGAGATCATCCGCCGGATCGAGCGGGGTGGAGGCTCGGTTTGGCGCGTCAATGGGCGCGAACTCCGTGGGCGTGACGCCCGGCTGCTCTTTGCCGATGCCGCGACCGGCGATCCGTCGGGGGCGATCGTCGGCCAGGGACGGGTCGGCGCGCTGATTGAGGCGAAGCCGGCCGAGCGTCGGTGTCTGCAGAGGCGGCCGGCACCACCGGATTGCGTACCCGTCGGCACGAGATGGAGGGCAGGCTCACCGCTGCGGCAGACAATCTGGCGCGGCTCGAAGACGTAATCATGCCGCTTGCCACGCGTCTTGCCGGCTTGCAGCGTCAGGCGCGGCAGGCGCAGCGCTATCGCCGTCTCGGCGAGGAGGTCCGGCGGCACGCGGCGCTGCTGTTTTATTCGCGGTGGACGACGGCCGAGGTGGCGGCAAACGATCGCTCTGCCGAGCTCTCAAAAGTCGGGAGGCCGCTGCTGTGCGAGCTGCGGGTCCGGGCCGGGTTCGAAAAGGCGGTCGGCGCGCTGTTCGCGGACGAGCTGCTGGCTCCGATCGGCGCTGGCACGGAGACGGAGGAGGCGGCCGGCATCACCGGCTTCTGGACCGATCTCGGCACCGCCGGCGGTCCTAGCGTCGCGCTTCCCGCCGGCCCCGCGCTTCCCAAAGGTGCGCATCCCCTCGGCGAGACGGTCGACGCGCCGGCGGCCCTCGCCCGCAGCCTGGCTCAGGCCGGTTGGGTCGATAGTGTTGCCTGTGGCCGCACCCTGCAATCGCGGCTGCTGCCGGGTCAGCGGCTGGTCGATCGGGAAGGCCGGCTATGGCTGGGATGGGTTCACGCGTTATGGAAAGGGCCGGTTGTCCGGGGCGCGCCACCTCGAACAGCAGAACCGGCGCGACGCGCTGGTCGCGGAAATTGCCGCAATAAGCTCGCCGGCACGGGCCGCGCAAGCGGCCGCAGCTGCCGTCGCGTCGGCGCAGCGCGAGGCGGGTGACACCGAGGCCCGCGCCTCAGCTGACGCATGCCGCCCGTTCCCGACGCGAGCGCTTGGCATCGATCGACGGCGCGGAGCAGTCGTGGCGCGAGCGCAGCAGCGGTGCGCGCGCTCAACGAGAAATCCTGGCCGGGCGGGCAGCACACGCTCGATCGGGAAATTACCGCGCTCTCCCTGCGGCCGGCAGCAATCGCCACCGAGGCAGAGACGCTCGGGAAGGAAATTTCCGCCGCGGCACGATCGTGCCAGCGTTCGGCCGAACGGCTAGCTCGAGGCGAAAGCCGCCTGCGCCGGGCCAGCGAAAGCGCGCGGCTCGCCGGACGCCTGCTGACCGAGGCTCGAGAGTGGCACGGCCGGCTCGAGGCGCAGAGCGATGCGGCGCGCGCGGTGCTCGATGCTCTGGAGCGCGACATCGCCGACCGTCTCGATGCCGCGCCCGACGAGATGGCGGGGCTCGCCGGTCTGTGTGCGGGGCAGCTGCCGCCGCCGAAAAGCGCCTTCGAGGGACGGCTCGCGCGGCTCACCCGCGAGCGCGACAGCCTCGGCCCGGTCAATCTGATGGCGGTGAGCGAAGCCGAAGAGATCGCCGCCCAGATCGCCGCTCTGCAAAATCAGCGCGCCGATCTGACCGAGGCGATTGCGCGGCTGCGGCGCGGTGCCGCTGGCCTCGATGCGCAGGGCCGTGAGCGTCTCTCGGCCGCTTTCGAACGCGTCGACCGCCATTTCGCCGAGCTGTTCGCCCGCTTGTTCGGCGGCGGCAAGGCGCGGCTCGCCTGGACCGAGGACGGTGATCCGCTCGCCGCCGGCGTCGAAATCCTGGCGAGCCCCCTCGGCAAGCGGCTGCAGAGCCTGTCACTGCTGTCGGGCGGCGAGCAGGCGCTGACCGCGCTTGCGCTGCTGTTCGCCGTGTTTCTGACCCGACCCGCGCCGGTGTGCCTGCTCGACGAGGTCGATGCACCGCTCGACGACGCCAATGTCGATCGCCTGTGCCGCCTCGTCGCCGAAATCGCGGACAGCACCGGCACGCGGTTTCTGCTGATCACCCATCATCGCATCACGATGGCGCGGGCGGATCGGCTGTTCGGGGTCACGATGGCCGAGCGCGGGGTGTCGCAGCTGGTCTCGGTCGATCTGTCTCACGCCGCCCGGCTGCGCCGCACCCAATGATCGCGGGTTCGGGCGCGGCGGTCATCGGCTGAGGCGACTGGCCGCGAGGCGTGGCAACGATTCTTCGCCGAGCGTGCCCCGTGCCAGTGTCAACGCCGCTACCACCCCGACGAGCGCCAGGATGCCGGCGACGACAAAGGCTGCGTTGAAGCTGCCGGTCGCGGCGATGACATAGCCGGTCACGATCGGCGCCAGGAGGCCAAAGGTGTTGCCGCCGAGCACCAGAAAGGCAAAGGCGCGGCCGGCATCGCCGGGGGAGCGCAGGATGTCGGCAACCAGCGCGCCATTTGCGGCCGGTCCCACATTGGCGAACGATACCGCGACGGTGACAAGGGTGATGACCCCGGCGAGCGGCTGGACAAACGGGATCGCCAGCCCGACCGCGGTCAGCAGCAGGCACAGCGCGACGAGATAGCGGCGCTTGCCGGCCCGCACCGCCTCGGCGGACAGCAGCCGGTCGCCAAACCAGTTGATGATAATGCAGACGATCGCCGCGAATACGAACGGGATCGCGGTGTAGAGTCCGGAGCCGACGATCGAAATGTGGCGCGTTGTCTGCAGGTAGTTCGGCAGCCAGGCCATGTAAAGATAAAAGGTATAGACGAGGCAACCCTGAGAGATGAACAGGCCCCACATCGCCGGGCAGCGGATGAGACCGAGATAACCGAGGCCGTCATGGCTCGGCGGCGCGATGCCGGCGTCGCGCGAGGCGAGGATCTGCTCGCGTTCCGCCTGCGGCAGCCAGCGGGTCTTTTCCATGCTCGACACCAGGCTCGCCCAAACCACGACCCAGACGAAGCCGACCGCACCGGTAATGATGAACGACCAGCGCCACGACAGCAGCTCGATCAGCCAGCCGACCACCGGCGCGCCCAACGCCAGCCCGAGCGGCGGTCCGGCGGAGATCGCGGCGATCGCGGTGCCGCGCTCGGTATAGGGCGACCACGACCGCACGCTGCCATAAGTGACCGGAGCAAACGGCGCCTCGCCGATACCGAGCCCGAGCCGCGCCGCCAGCATCGCTGCGAAACTGCCGACCAGCCCGGTGGTCATTTGCGCCGCCGACCACACCACGGTGGCGACCGATGCGACAATGTGCGTGCCCCAGCGGTCGATCAGCCGGCCGCCCGGCAGCATCATCAGCACATAGGCCCACAAAAACGAGGAAAACAAATAACCGAGCGCGATCGGCGACAGCCCGAATTCATGGGCGATCGGCTTGCCGGCGACCGACATGTTGGCCCGGTCGACATAGGCAATGATGTTGAACAAAAACAGCAGGAAAAACACCCAATAGCGGCGCCGGGTCGGCTTCATCGATGCGCTCCTCTCGTTCTTCTGGTCCGCGCCCACAAGAGCGCGCGACGATAGCGGAGCCTCCCTCTTCGACACCGCGAGCCCCCGCAGCGGAGCTGACGGCCGGCACCGACGCTTTCTTCTCTGGGCGGGTGCGATAGGCCCGCGACTAAACGATTTTGCCGGGCTTGGCTAGCTCGTGCTTCACTCGGATGATGCCGGCGGGCGGCGTCGGCGCTCGACGTCGTTCAATAGCCAGTACAGCACGCCCAGGGACAACACCAATCCGCCCAGACCCAGCAGGGTATTCATAGAGACGGTGTCGTAATTGAGCAAGATCAGCTTGCGCGCGATCACGATGATCGCCAGCAGGATGATGATGCGAACTTGCAGAACTCCCGATCTGCTGCGTATCGCAAGTGCGATCGAGTGATTGAATTCGATCAGGATCAAGAGGCCCAGGATCAGCCCAAAAGTATCTTTGATCGCGGAGCTCTCGGCAAAATATATCCCGGAGAGTACGTCGTCGAAAATGGCGATCACGACCAGGATTGTGGAATATACGATGATGATCGAGATGACGATCAGCAGGATCGCGGAAATTGTCGTCTCAAAATGGTCGTACAAGGCATGAAATTTAAGCCCCTTGTTGAAACTGCGAAGAAATGGCATTCGGTGCTCCCTGCGCCGCGGTCGCGCGCTCGGCGCGGTGGTGGGCGGAGCGCCGGACTCTGCCATGCACGCCCAGCGCATCCAAGAGAGCCGGGGGCTATGCGGCAACAGTGGCAAACATCTGAGCACTACCCGAAAGTCTGCTGGCTGGACACGGCCGGCGGCGTGGGTCAAGCTGGCCAGCGGGAGACCGGGAGAGGCGAGGGATGAGCGGCGAGATCGCGCAACAGCCGTCGAGACGCTTTCTGAAACGGGAGGGAGCGCAAGCGCGGGCCTATTCGCAGGCGGTCGTGACCACGGGTGGCAGAACGGTCTGGCTGGCCGGGCAGGTCGGCCGCACCACCGCTGGCGAACCCTCGCTCGCCGGGGATTTCGACGGCCAGGTCCGCGCCGTCTTCGCCAGGCTCGGCGAGACCCTGGCCGAGCTCGGCGGCACGCTCGGCCACATGGTCACGATGACCGTGTTCATCACGGACGCCCGCTATGGCGACCGCTTCACCGAGCTGCGCAAGGAAATTTTCGGCGACGATTTTCCGGCGAGCGCATTGATCACGGTCGCCGGTCTCGCCCGGCCGGAGCTGCTGGTCGAGGTGCAGGGGGTCGCCGTCATCGCCTAGCAGACGGGGTCGGGCAGACGGGGTCGGCTGTTCCGGACAAGGGGGGCGGCGGATGAGACTGCTCGTCAGGACCCTCTGCATCCTGCTGCTGGTGATCGCAGCGACCAGCACCGCCGCCGCTCAACAATGCCGCCCGGTGCGGCTCGCCGAACTGCCGGTCACGCTGATGGGCAACGTTCCGGTTGTCACTGTGCACATCAATGGTGCTGCTGCGAGCTTGCTGTTCGATACCGGCGCCGAGCGCACCGTGCTGACCTCCACGGCTGCCAAACGGCTACACATCGAGCCGCATTACGAATATACGCGGCGCATGCGCAGCCTCGACAGCGCCGTCGCCAGCGGTGACGCCACCGTGCGCAGCCTCGACTTCGGCACCACCGCCTTTCGTGGCGTGGCAATCCTGGTCGGCTCGCTATCGCTGCCGAATGTCGGCGGCAAGCCGCTTGACGGTCTGCTCGGCGCCGATTTCTTTTCGAGCTTCGAGGTCGATCTCGATCTGGAGCACCGGCGCGTGACCTTGTTCCAGCCGCCGTCTTGCCCGATTTCGGCACCGGCCTGGGCGACCCCATACGCGACGATCAAGGCCAACCTGTCGCTGCACGACCGGCTGTTTTTTCCGGTTCTGCTCGATGGCCACCAAATCGATGCGCTGATCGATACCGGGGCGCAGCTGACCACGCTCGATGCCGACACGGCGGCACAGCTCGGCGTGAGCGGGGCGGAGCTCGCGCGCGACCCCGACGCCGATCTGCGTGGCGCCGCCGCTGAGGTGGTCAAGGCGCGCGCGCACAAATTCGCCCGGCTGCAGATCGACGGCGAGATGCTGCGGGATCAGGTCATCGTCGTGACGCGGCTGGGCCTCCAGGATGCCGATCTCGTGCTCGGCAGCGATTTTCTGCACTGGCAGCGGGTCTGGTTGTCCTATCCCTCGCACCAGATCTTCCTGCAGCGCCACTCGTGATCGCCCTGCGGGGCTGCTTCTTCCGCCACACCGACCATGGCTTGCGCGCGGCTGGGTGTGGACGAGCGCGGCGGACGGTGTGCACATCTGGTCGGCGGATCGGTGCAAGCTTGGTTTTGTGCCGACACCTGTCCGTGGTCGCGAACTGTATCTTCGGGGGTGCTGACGGACGGCGGCTGTTCATTACTGCGACGCAATATCTGCTCGCGATCGATCTTATCGGCTGAGCTGATGAAGGTGTCCGTCGGGATCGCGGATCAGTGCCTCGCCCTCTGATCGCCAAACGATGCGTGTGGCGGCGATGTCGTTGGCGGCCAGCGGCGAAAGCGCACGGCCGACGGGATGGCGATAGGCCAGCATCTCGACGTGCGGCGGTTTTGTCGTGGGGTTCATCGGCACGACCTCGACATCGACATCGTCAAGCCCGTCGAGCGCCACCTGGGCCGGGCCGTGATTGACCATCGCCGCTCCCTCGTCCAGCCCGTGACGCGCATAGAAGCGCCGGCTGGCCGCGACATCGCTGACCGAGATCGCGCTGTGATCGATCCCCATGATGCCCCTGCCGTCCCAATCGGGATTGACGCCATGCGGGAATTGAAGCAATTCGAGCGGGTGACCCTCAGGATCGCGGAACTTGACTGCGGTCACACCGCCCGCCGACTTCGGAAGCCTTACCGGGCACCCCCGGCTGATCGGCGTTGCACCGGCATCGCGAGCCTGGCGCCATGCGGCCAGCGCATCGTCCGTGACGAGCGCCAGGTGTTGGAAGGCGAGATCGCAGGCGGTCGCGTCCGCCGGATATGGCCGACTTGGCGGGTCGAAGCTATCGAGATCGACGCGGCTTTGTCCAAGCGACATCGCGATGCGCAAACCGGAACCTGCAAGACCGAGCAGGTTCATGTCCGCCGCGTGAATGGGCGTCGCATCGCCGATGTCGAAGCCGATCGCCCGATAAAAGGCGGCCAGCCGCGCAGGATTGGCGGTAACGAGCCGAAAACCGGTGATCGCCTGAAATATCATGTCATGTGACATGGCTTGCGCTGCGGATCGACATGGAGCTGGACGGTCATCAGGCAGCAGGGTTCCTCGCCGATCGTGCCGGATTTGTGGCCCTTCTTGCCATTGGTTTGGGTGCAGCCCTGATCCTCGCCGAACGAAAATTCACCTGGCCCCTGCTCGATGCGCGTGCCGTCCATGCTTTCGATCCACCAACGGCCGGACAGCACGATGATCCATTGCGGCGCCGGGTTCTCATGCCAGTCGCCGACCCAGCCGACGGGCTGGACGGTGAAGACAATGGTAGCCTCGCTACGCTCCATCTTGTCGTTCCATTGCGGATCGGCGGGTCCTACGCTTTTGAGCTCGTAATCGTTGAGCGCGCATTGCGCTTGATGGCTGATGCCGCCGGCATCGACATAGAGGTGCGAATAGGGGATGGAGGGTTTGGGTCCGGCCTGGTCGGCTCGATCGCTCATTGGTCGAGAACTCCGTAAGGGTGACTGGAGGCGAAGGGGGCATGCAGAAAAGGCGCGAGCCCCACCCCGTTGATGCCGATGACGATGAGCAGGAATCCGGCGCCAAGCGACAGATTCTTCAGGAAATCCCAAAGCAGCGTGCGACCCTTGCCATCGGCGTCAGACCAGAAATCGCCTTGCGCCCAGAATTGCTTGTACAGAATTGCGGTCGCAGCGCAGTAGCCGGCAATGACCAAGGCGCTGGCCCGGTCGGCGATGCCGGTGACGACGCCGAGCGTGCAGACGATCTCGACGAACAGGCCAATCAGGATCATCACGATCGCGATCGGGCGCGGCTTGAAGATCTGCTGCGCCTGCTTGACCGCGTGGTCGAAACCGAAAATCTTGTCGAGCGCGCTGAACGGCAGGAACAACAGCACTAGGCCGTAGCGAACGACGAGTGCCACGATCGCTGCCGTTGTCATAGCCGATGGTTGATGATGTCGGCGACACGCAGCGCATTGGCGATAATCGTGAGTGTCGGGTTTACCGCGCCGATCGACGGGAAGAAGCTCGCGTCTGTGATATAGAGATTATCGACCTCGTGGGCGCGGCAATCGAGGTTTAGCACCGACGTCGCCGGGTCTGTGCCAAAGCGACAGGTGCCCGCTTGGTGCGCGGTGCCGGAGAGCGGGATGTTCTTGCCGAGATAGAGCGAGCGTTCGAGCAACACGGCGGGCCAGCCTGTCTCCGACAGGACATCCTTCAGCTTGCGCTTCAACTGCTTGAGCGCCTCCGGGTTCGTCGGGGCCACATCGAGATGAACTCTGCCGTCCTTGTAATAGACGCGGTTGTCTGGCCGCGGCAGATCTTCGGCCTGCAACCAAAAATCCATCGAATGGCGGGCGATCTCGCTGAAAGGCATGTCGGGCAGCCACTCGAGCCAGGCGGGCAGCTCCTCGCCCTTGATCTGGTCGGCGTGGCTGGTCGCGCACATCTGGATCAGGCCGAGGGGATAGTCCCAGTCGTCGCTGCCGAAATAAAAATCGCTGAACGCCAATGTCTTCTGGAACACGGTCTCGTTGATTTGGCCCATCACGGCCATGACGACGCTCATCTCATGACGCAGGTAATTGCGTCCAACTTGATCGGAGCCGTTGGCGAGGCCGTTGGGATGACGGTCGTTGGCGGAACGCAATAGGAGCAGCGCCGAGGAAAGCGATCCGCATGCAACCACCACGGTGTCAGCCGAATAGATTTCCTGTTGTCGGTTCCGCTCTACATGAACGGCATCGACCCGTCGGCCGCTCGCATCGGTCACGAGCTTCGAAGCATAGGCGTTGGTCATCAGCGTCACATTGTCGTGTTTCGCCAGCATCGGATCGATGCAGACCACCTGCGCGTCCGCCTTGCCATTCAGGAGGCACGGGAAGCCATCGAACGCGGTGCAGCGCATGCAGATGCTGGTCGGCGTGGCAAAGCCGTCCTCTTTCTGGTCGAGCAAAATGCCGAGCGGGAGATGGAAGGGTTTGAGACCGATGCCGGTCAGCTTGTCGGACAGCTCGGCAATTTTGGGCTCGTGCTTCACCGCGGGATAGGGATAGGGGCTGGCGGTCGGAGGCTCGGTCGGGTCCTCGCCGCGCGCGCCATGGACATGGAACAGCGCCTCGGCGGCATCATAATAAGGAGCGAAATCATGGTATTTGAGCGGCCATGCGGGCGAGATGCCGCCGGCATGCGCGATCTCGCCGAAATCGCGCTCGCGTAGCCGGAACAGCGCCGCGCCATACACCTTGGAATTGCCACCCACATAATAATGGAGTTGCGGTCTAAAAATGCCCCCATCGGTGTTGATCCAAGTCTCGTCGGCTTGGTATTTACCGTCCACAAAGACCGCCTGCGCGCTCCAGTTCGCCTCCTCGCGCGGCAGATAATCGCCGCGTTCCAGAATCAAAATGCGCTTGCCGGTCAGGGCGAGCGCCTGGGCGAGCGACGCCCCGCCCGGGCCGCTGCCGATAACGATCAGATCATAGTGCTCGGTCAATCGACCCTCCGGCGGATAGTGTCGACGCCCTGAGCTCGACATATATTGAACAGCGCGCGGGCGCCGATGTTTCCGCCCCGGGCTTGTTTCAGAAAATTGTCTTGGAACCGCGCTCCGGACCCATTCGTTAAGCGGTCATATCCAGGAGAAGATCATGGCTCCAGGAGAAGATCATGGCGAAAGTGGCGGTGATTACCGGCGCAGGTGCGGGTGTCGGCCGAGCCACGGTGGAGGAATTTGCGCGGCACGGCTTTGATGTCGCTCTCCTCTCGCGCGATGGCGCCCGGCTCGAGCGGGCTGCGGAGCAGGCGCGCCAGCGCGGGGTACGCGCATTGGCGATCCCAACCGATGTCGCCGATCCCGTTGCGGTGGAGGCAGCGGCCGATCGTGCCGAGACCGAGCTCGGGCCCATTGACGTCTGGGTCAATGTCGCGATGGCAACGGTATTTTCCCCTGTCGCCAAGCTGACCGCGGAAGAGGTCGAGCGCGGGACCAAAGTGACCTATCTCGGACAAGTGCATGGCATGATGTCGGCACTGAAGCGGATGCGCGTGCGCAATCGCGGCACAATCGTGAACGTGGGCTCGGCGCTTGCCTATCGTTCGGTGCCGCTGCAATCGATTTACTGCGGTGCCAAGGCGGCGATCAGGGGCTTTACCGACAGCCTTCGCAGCGAGATCATCCACGACAAGCTCGACGTGCACCTGACGATGGTCGATCTGCCCGCGGTCAATACCCCGCAATTCGACTGGGCGCTCAACAAGATGGGGCGCAAGGCCAAGCCGGTGGCACCGATCTTCGAACCCGAAGTGCCTGCCCGTGCCATCTTTTTCGCCGCCACCCACAAGCGACGCGATATCTGGGTAGGCTGGCCGACGGTCAGGGCGATCCTCGCCAACCGCATCGCGCCGGGGTTGATTGACCGCTATCTCGCAAAGGCTGGCTATTCCGGCCAGCTTGCCGATCAACCGATCGCGCCCAATGCTCCCGCCAACCTTTTCGAGCCCGTCCCGGGCGATTATTCGGCGCATGGTCGCTTCGATGACCGGTCGCGCGACCGAAGCTGGGAGATGTTCACCGATCGCCATAAGGCGGCGGTTATCGCGGTCGCCGCGATCGGATTGGCCGCGCTGGCGCATCGGGTCGCGAAACGTCTTGATATCTGAAGCCCTGACCTAAACCTTGTCTCGGCGCAGCTCGCCGAAGCGGTCGGCGACAGTGAGCGTTTGCATTCGCTCGGCGGCCGTCGGCCGCGCGGCGTCAGCGAGGAGCGGGAGATCTACGCCCTCTTCGGCAGCGGACGCGGCGCGGGGAGGTAGTGACACCACGACCGCAAACGCGCTTATTTGTAACCGGAATTGGGCCGCTTGGCGCGACCGCCAGCCGCTGCAATTGCTGGTGCGCGGTATAAGCCCGCTGCCCTCCGATCGCATCACATCAGGAGATCGCCATGTACGCGCTTAACGGGCGGGTCGGGCTGGTCACCGGCGGCGGCGCCGGGATCGGGCGGGAGATCGCCCGCCGGCTCGCCCGCGAGGGCATGGCATTGGCGGTGCTCGATCGCGATGGCGCGGCCGCAGAGACGGTCGCGATCGAGTTCGGCGGGTTGGCTCTTGCCGCCGATGTGACCGACCCCGCCGCGGTCGATCGCGCAGTAGCGGCGACCCTCGCCCGCTTCGGCCGGATCGACGTGCTGGTCAACAACGCCGGCATCGCCTGGACCGGGCCGACACTCGAAATGCCGCTCGACACGTTGCAGGCGATGCTGCGCGTCAATGTCGAGGGGGTGTTCATTATGAGCCGCGCGGTGCTGCCGCAGATGATCGCGCGCCGTTCGGGGTCGATCGTGAATCTCGCTTCCTGGGCCGGCAAGACCGGCGCCATCTTCTACGCCGGCTACAGCGCCACGAAGTTTGCGGTGATCGGCCTCACTCAGAGCATGGCACGCGAGTTGGCGCCGCATGGTGTGCGGGTCAACGCGATCTGCCCGGGGATCGTCGTCGACACACCGATGCGCACGGCGCTCGAAGCGCAACAGCACCGCTGGGGGCTGCCGCAGACGGCGGAGCGCGAAAAGCTGATACCGATCGGGCGGGTTTCGGTGCCCGACGACGTGGCCCGGACTGCGGCGTTTCTCGCTTCGGACGAGGCCGCCTATATGACCGGCGAAGCGATCAACCTGTCCGGCGGCCTGCTGATGGATTGACCACGGAGCAAAATGATGACGAAGCCCAGCGATCTCTACGACCAGGATTTCGTGCGGTGGACCGAGGAGCAGGCAGCGGCGCTGCGCCGCGCCAAAAGCTCGAACCTGCCGCTCGACTGGGACAACCTCGCCGAGGAGATCGAGAGCTTGGGCCGATCAGACCGACGCGAGCTGCGGTCGCAAATCACGCGCGTGCTACGGCATCTGCTGAAACTCGAGGTCTCGCCTGCAACCGATCCGCGTGCCGGATGGCACGCCACCATTGACGAAGCCAGGGCTGAAATCGAGGGCGTTCTTGAAGATAGTCCGAGCCTCCGCCGCGAGGTCGATGGCATGATCGAGAGGCAAATCAGCACCGCCGCGAAGCTTGCCGCCGATGACCTGGGCAAATATAGCGAGCCGGTGGAGGCGGTGCAGAAGCGGCTGGAGCAGGGCGGGTTCACCGCGGAAGAAGTCCTCGGCGACTGGTTTCCCAACACACCCGGCTGAGGTCAGCTGCAACAGGAGATGGCGATGGCACTGCGCACCCGGCTCACCGAACGGCTCGGCATCCGCCACCCGGTCCTGCTGGCGCCGATGGGGTACGTGTCCGGTGGAGCGCTCGCGGCCGCGGTCAGCGCCGGTGGTGGGCTCGGGCTGATCGGCGGCGGCTATGCCGAGGCCGACTGGCTCGAGCGCGAGCTGGCGGCGGCCGGCAATCAGCGTGTCGGCTGCGGCTTTATCACCTGGGCGCTCGCCGAACGGCCGGGGACGCTCGATTTCGGGCTCGGTCACGGGCCGGCGGCGATGATGCTGTCGTTTGGCGACGCGGCCCCCTTTATCGGCGCGATCAAGCGCACCGGCACGCCGCTGATCTGCCAGGTGCAGAGCCTGAGGCAGGCGCGCGAGGCCCTGGCTCTCGGCGCGGATATCATCGTCGCTCAGGGAACCGAAGCCGGCGGCCACGGTGCCGCCCGCTCGACCCTGCCGCTGGTGCCGGCGGTCGTCGATCTGGTCGCCGCGTCTGGGCGCGACGTTCCGGTGGTCGCCGCCGGCGGCATCGCCGACGGGCGCGGTCTCGCCGCAGCGCTGATGCTGGGTGCCGACGGTGTGCTGATGGGCTCGCGCTTTTATGCCGCCGAAGAATCGCTCGCGCCAACGGCCGGCAAGACGCGGGTCGCCGCCGGCTGCGGCGACGACACGATCCGCACCCGCATTTTCGACATCGTGCGGGAGCGCGATTGGCCCGCGCAATATAACGGCCGGGCGCTGAAGAACCGGTTCAGCGCGACCTGGCACGGCAACGAGGCGGGATTGATCGCCGCCGCCGAGCAGGAAAAACCGCGCTACGCCGATGCCGCTGCCGCCGGTGATGTCGATACCGGGGTGATGTTTGCTGGCGAGGGCATCGATCTGATCCATGCGATCGAGCCTGCCGGGGTGATCCTCGACCGCATCATCGCCGAGGCCGAGGCAGCACTCGCTCGACGCTTCACCTGAGGGCGCCTCGCCTGATTGCTTCTGTGAGCGCCCGATTGCTTTTGTCAGGGGCTGCGCTACCCGGCGGCAATCGGACGGGCGTGGGTGTGGACGTAACGGCCGCCGGCCGCTTCGAGAATCCGGGTCGCGGTGAGCTCGCGGTCGGGGTCTTCGCAGCGCACCCATAGGAGCGCCGCACCGACTTCGAGCGCAGCGCGGAAATCGGCGCTGTGGCGGGGTGCCGTATAATCGTCGAACAGCTGCTTCAAAGCCGCGCCGCCGAGCCCGGCGCCGACCAGAGCCGCCGCGATCGCGGCGATCGGTCCACCGGACAACAGCACGATCCCGGCTACCGTCAACGGGGCGATATAGTTGACCTCCTCGCTGAGCGCGGCTGGCAGGAGGCTGCGCTCACCGCCCATCGGCTCGCCCGCGGTGGTCAGCGGATCATGCGAAGCCAGCACCGACAGGTCTCCGGTCGCAAAGCCGGCAGCCAGCAGATCCGACACGGCACGGTGGAAATGAGCGCGATCGGGAAACGAAGCGACCGCCTCGCGAACCACCGGAAACGGGGCGGCAGCCTTTGCCATGGCGATCCTCTCGTTCATACTCATCGCCCGGCCATGCTACCGTCAAACACCGTCTCTGTCCGCCCTTGGGTTGCTGCACCTGCCCGCCGATGACCGAAGCCATCCGCCCCGAAACCGCCCGCGCCGTCACGGGCTCACCGGTCATGGTCCAGTATCACGAGATCAAGGCGGCCAATCCGGGCTGCCTGCTGTTTTTCCGGATGGGCGATTTTTTCGAGCTGTTCTTCGACGACGCGGTCGCCGCTTCCGGCGCGCTCGACATCGCGTTGACCAAGCGGGGCCGCCACGACGGCGCCGACATCCCGATGTGTGGGGTGCCGGTGCACACCGCCGAGACCTATCTAGCGCGGCTGATCCGGGCCGGCTTCAAGGTTGCGATCTGCGAGCAGATCGAGGACCCGGCCGAAGCCCGAAAACGCGGCGGCAAAGGGCCGGTGCGGCGCGCCGTGGTCCGCGTCGTGACCGCCGGCACATTGACCGAAGACGGGCTTCTCGACGCTCGCCGGCACAATTATCTCGTCGGCCTTGCCGAGGCCGGCGGCGAGCTCGGTCTCGCCTGGCTCGATCTGTCGACCGGTGCCTTTGCCCTTGCACCGACCAGCGAGCCGGCGTTGCCGGGCGAACTCGCGCGTCTTTTGCCTGGCGAGATCCTGCTGCCCGAAGGTCTGCTGCGCCTCCCGAAACTCCACGAGATTTTGGGCGAATGGAAACCGGCATTGACCCCGCTGCCCGATCCGCGCTTCGACAGCGGCGCGGCGCGGCGGCGTCTCGAACAGTTTTACGGGGTCGGCGCACTCGACGGGTTCGGCAATTTCGGGCGGGCGGAAATCGCCGCCGCCGGGGCGCTTGTCGATTATGTCGGGCTGACCCAGCAGGGCCACGCACCACATCTCGAACCGCCGCGGCGGGTGGTGCCGGGATCGGTCATGCAGATCGATGCCGCGACCCGGCGCAACCTCGAACTGTCGGCGACTACCGCGGGCGATCGCCGCGGCAGCCTCTTGGCGACGCTCGACCGCACCGTCACCGGGTCGGGGGCGCGCTTGCTGGCCGACCATCTCGCCGCACCCCTGACCGATCCGGCGGCAATCGCCGCGCGCCTCGACGCGGTCGGTTTTTTTATCGATTGCCCGGAGCTGCGCGCGAGCCTGCGCGAGCGGCTGCGCCATTGCCCCGATATCGAGCGCGCGCTGACCCGGCTGAGCCTTGGCCGCGGCGGCCCGCGCGATCTGGCGGCGTTGCACCAGTCGCTGGGAGAGACCGCAGTGCTGCGCGAGATGCTGGCCGTGCCCGGCCTGATAGCGTTGCCCGAGCGAGTTCTTGCCGCCCGCTGCGGGCTCGGTGAACATCGCGCGCTCGTCGATCGGCTGGGCCGAGCACTCCTGCCCGAGTTGCCGCTCTTCGCCCGTGACGGCGGGTTCATCGCCGAGGGATATTCGGACGAGCTCGACGAGTGGCGCCGGCTGCGCGACGAAAGCCGCCGGCTGATCGCCGCGCTGCAGGCGCGCTACGCCGCGGTTACCGCGATCGCTGCACTGAAGATCCGCCACAACAACGTGATCGGGTATTACGTCGAGATCTCTGCCAACCACGCCGGGAAGCTCGGCCCGGATTTCATCCATCGCCAGACGATGGCCGGAGCGCAGCGCTACACGACACGCGAGCTGGCCGATCTCGAAACCGGGATCGCCCAGGCCGCCGAGCGAGCCTTGGCGTTGGAATTGCAGTTCTACGACGATCTCGTCGGCGAGATTATGGCCCGGCGGCGCGAAGTCGCCGCGGCAGCCGCAGCACTGGCGATCCTCGATGTGGCCGCATCCCTCGCCGAACGCGCGATCGAGGGTGCCTGGGTGCGGCCGCTGGTCGAAGAGGGCACCGCGTTCGAGATCCGCGGCGGCCGTCATCCGATGGTCGAGGCCGGGCTCGCTGCTTCCGGCAATGGCGGCAGCTTTGTCGCCAATGACTGCGTGCTCGACGACGCGCGGATCTGGCTCGTCACCGGCCCGAACATGGCCGGCAAGAGCACTTTTCTGCGGCAGAACGCGCTGATCGTGATCCTGGCGCAGATCGGCGCCTACGTACCGGCGGCGGCCGCGCGGATCGGCATCGTCGATCGCCTATTCAGCCGGGTCGGTGCCGCCGATGATCTGGCGCGCGGCCGTTCGACCTTTATGGTCGAGATG
>JBOHME010000021.1:0-46330 GCA_050729795.1 Allostellaceae bacterium
CACCAGCCCCACCGCCATCCCGACCAGGTCGAAGCCATGGACCACGCCCTTGAGCTGCGCGATCTCACCCCCAGAGATCGAGATGCCGGCCCGCCGCGCGCCCGCCGCCAGCCCGATCGCGATCGCCTCGAGCATCGCCGCATCCGCCGTTTCGACAGCGATATAATCGACCATCGAAACCGGGCGCGCGCCGACGCAGATCAGGTCGTTGACGTTCATCGCGACGCAATCGATGCCGATCGTGTCGTATTTGTTCATCATCGCGGCGATGACTGATTTCGACCCGACCCCGTCGGTGCAGATCGCCAGGCCACAGCCGCCGATATCGATCACATTGGCGAAATAGCCGATGTCGAGCATGACAGCACCAGGCGCACCGGCCGGCGGCCAGGTCCGCCTGATGCGGTCGATGATCTTGTCCAGGCCGGCTTGGGCGGCGGCGATATCGACCCCGGCCTTGCGGTAGCGATTGTCCTCGGCGTTCATCGGCGATCCCTGGCGGGCGATCCGGGGCGGGCGATCCGGGGCGTGTCGTGATGGCAATGCGATCGATCGCCCCAGCCATGCTCGATTAGACCTTTGCCTCGCGCAAGCCCAAGCCGATCATCCGCGAGCATTGGAGGAACGCTTGCACGGAGGACCGGCGATGACTGCGGCTCTAGAGACCCGCCCGCTTGGCAAACACCTCGGCACCGAGGCGCTCGGCGTCGATCTGTCAAAGCTCGACGACGCAACCTTTGCCCGGATCGAATCGACTTTCGCCGCGCATCCGGTGCTGGTGTTCCGTGACCAGCGGCTCGATGCCGGCGACATCGCCGCATTCGGTCGTCGCTTTGGCACGCCGCGCATTCATTCGCTGGTCGGCTACCGCCATGCCGAGCACCCCGAGGTGTCGTGGCTGCGCAATGTTGACGCCGATGGCAATATCGACTGGTACGGGGTCAAGCGGGCCACCGACTGGCACACCGATTCGACTTATGAGGAGGTGCCGCCGCTGCTGGCGATGCTGCACGCACTCGAAATTCCGTCGAGGAAGGGCGGCACGATGTTCGCCGACATGTGCGCCGCCTATGACGCGCTGCCGGACGCAATGAAGCTGCGGCTCGCCAAGCTCACGGGGTTGCACGGCCGCACCGACGGCCCTGCCGGCGCGCGGCTCTACGATCCCGACGAGGAGATGCGGCGGACCGACAAGAAATATCTGGAGCAGCCCCGCCCGGCGGTGGTGCCGCACCCGGTCACCGGCCGCCCGATCCTGTTTGTCAACCCGATGCACACGCACGGCTTTGCAGAGATGGACCGCGACGCGGCGTGGCAATTGATCGAGGAGCTGGCCGCCCATGCCACGCAGGAGCGCTTTACCTATTACCATTCCTGGCGGGTCGGCGATCTCTTGATCTGGGACGAGCGGGCGACGATGCACCGCGGCGCCGGCGATTACGATCCCTCGCAGCGCCGCATCATGTTGCGCACGATCGTCTACCCGAACTGAGCGCAGCGGCGCGGGGCCGCCTGAACCGAGCGCAGCGGCGCGGGGCCGCCTGAACCGAGCGCAGCGCCAGCGGATCGCGGGCGGCGAGGTCCCGGTCGCCCGGCGCGCTTGCAGCCGGAACAGCGCGACGATAGCGTCAGGGTACGGTTCAGCATGAGGTCGCGCCGTGCCGCCGCGTCGCTATTTATCTGCAACCCGATCCCTGATCGGCCACCGTAGCGGGTCGGCGTGACGTTTCTGGTCGGCGCCGCGCTGTTCGGATATCTCTTGGGCTCGGTGCCATTCGGGCTGCTGCTGAGCCGGCTCGCGGGCCACGGCGATATCCGCCGCATCGGTTCCGGCAACATCGGCGCCACCAACGTGCTGCGCACCGGCAGCAAGGGACTGGCGGCGCTGACGCTGCTGCTGGATGTCGGCAAGGGCGTCGTCGTGGTCCTCGTCGCCCAGGCCTGGTCGCCGCGGGCCGCGCTCGTTGCCGGGCTGTTCGTGATCCTCGGCCATATGTTTCCGGTCTGGCTCGGGTTTCGCGGCGGCAAGGGGGTGGCGACCGGGCTCGGCGTGCTGCTCGCGCTCTCCTGGCCGGTGGCTCTGGTTGCCGGCGCGGTCTGGCTGGCGGTCGCCTGCGTCTCGCGCTATGCCTCGCTCGCGGCGCTGCTCGCCGCGGTCGCCGCCGCAGCCGTGGCACCGTTTTTGACCAACGCTGCAGCGGCTTTGCTGGTCGCCATCATCGCGCTGTTGATCATCCTGCGCCACCACGCCAACATCGGCCGGCTGATCGCCGGCACGGAAAGCCGCATCTCCTTGACCAAACACTGAGCGCATTTTGGCGCGCGAACTCGACCCGCAGGAGCGCCTCGACTGGCTGCGCCTGACCCGCACCGAGACAATCGGCCCGATCAGCTTCTACGCGATGCTGCGGCGGTTCGGCTCGGCGGCGGCGGCACTCGACGCGCTGCCACAATTGGCCCGGCGCAGCGAGCGTGCGCGCGGCGTGATCGCGGCGAGCCGGGCGCAGGCCGAGGACGAGCTTGCCGCATTGCAACGGATCGGCGCCCGCATTGTCTGTCGCGGCGAGCCCGCCTATCCCGCTGCACTCGCCGCGATCGACGATGCCCCACCGGTGCTGAGCGTGCTCGGCCGGGGCGAGCTGCTGCTGCGGCCGATGGTGGCGGTGGTCGGCGCCCGCAACGCCTCCGCCAATGGCCGGCGTCTTGCCCGTGAGCTCTCTGCCGGCCTCGGCGCCGGTGGGTTCGTCGTCGTTTCCGGCATGGCCCGCGGGATCGACGCCGCGGCCCATCTGGGCGCGCTCGACAGCGGCACCGCCGCGATTGTCGCCGGCGGCGTCGATGTCGTCTATCCCGAGCAGAATCGCGGGCTCTACGACACGCTGCGCCAGCACGGCGCCGTCATTGCCGAATCGCCCTTTGGCAGCGAGCCGCAGGCACGTCATTTCCCGCGCCGCAACCGCATCATTTCGGGCATGGCGTTGGGCGTTCTGGTCGTCGAAGCCGCAGCCCGCTCCGGCTCGCTGATCACCGCTCGCTTTGCGCTCGAACAAGGGCGCGAGGTATTCGCCGTGCCCGGCTCGCCGCTCGATCCGCGCTGTCGGGGCACCAACGATCTGCTGCGCGGCGGTGCGGTGCTGACCGAATCATGCGAGGACGTGCTCTCCCAGCTGGAGCCGCTGGCGCAGCGCGGCGCGCCGCCCCGCTCGACGGCAACACTGCCGCCGACTGCCCCGCCACCGACCGCAGGCAGGCCGGGCGCAAGCGAGCCTCCGCGTCCGCATCCGGGTGGTCCCGGCGACCCGGTTGCGGACGAGAACGGGCTCGCCATGATCCTCGAAAGCCTGGGGCCATCGCCGGTCGCGGTTGACGAACTCGTGCGCCAATGCCAATTGACAGCTTCCGCGGTCGCCACTCTGCTCCTCGAGCTGGAGCTGGCCGGGCGGGTCGAGCGTCACCCGGGCAATCTCGTCTCACTGCGCTGAGCATGATGTTGACGACATCGCGAGCCGCGAGGGTGAGGATACCGCCAACGCGCAGGCAACACCGAACGGACCGATGAAAGTCGTCGTCGTCGAATCGCCGGCCAAGGCGAAAACCATCAATAAATATCTCGGCAGCGACTACAAGGTCGTGGCCAGCTACGGCCATGTCCGCGATCTGCCGGCCAAGGACGGCTCGGTCCTGCCCGATGCGGACTTTGCGATGTCGTGGCAGGTCGACGGCCGCTCCGAAAAGCATTTGAAGTCGATCCTTCAGGCGGTGCGCGGCGCCGACGGGCTGATTCTTGCCACCGACCCCGACCGCGAGGGCGAGGCGATCTCCTGGCATGTGCAGGAGGTGCTGCGCTCCCGCCACGCGCTCAAGGATCTCGACGTCAAGCGGGTGGTGTTCAACGAGGTGACCAAGAACGCCGTGGTCGAGGCGTTCAGCCGGCCGCGCGAGATCGACCGCGAGCTGGTCGACGCCTATCTGGCGCGCCGGGCGCTCGATTACCTCGTCGGTTTCACGCTGTCGCCGGTGCTGTGGCGCAAATTGCCGGGGAGCCGCTCGGCCGGCCGCGTGCAATCGGTGGCGCTGCGCCTCGTGTGTGAGCGCGAAGCCGAAATCGAGGCGTTCAAGACCCGCGAATACTGGAGCGTGGAGGTCACGTTTACGACCGCAGCGGGACAGAGCTTCACCGCGCGGCTGACCCATCTCGATGGCAAGCGCCTCGAACGCTTCGACCTCGACACCGAGGAGAAGGCGCGGGCTGCGGCCGCGGCGATCCTCGCCGCCCCCGGCTTTGCGGTTGCCGAGATCGAGAGCCGGCAGGTGCGGCGCAATCCGTTCCCGCCTTTTACCACCTCGACTTTGCAGCAGGAAGCCTCGCGCAAGCTCGGGTTTGGCGCCAGCCGGACGATGCAGCTCGCGCAGCGGCTCTACGAGGGGGTCGAGCTCGACGGCGAGACGGTCGGGCTGATCACCTATATGCGCACCGACGGGGTCGCCATTTCGGTCGAGGCGATCGCCGCCGCGCGCCGGCTGATCGGTTCCGAGTTCGGGGCGCGCTATGTGCCCGACGCGGCGCGCGTCTATCGCAGCCCGGCCAAGAACGCGCAGGAGGCGCACGAGGCGATCCGTCCGACCGATCTCGCGCGCAAATCGCCCGATGTGGCACCCTATCTCGACCGCGACCAGCTCCGCCTCTACGAGCTCATTTGGAAGCGTACGCTGGCGAGCCAGATGGCGTCGGCGCTGCTCGAACAGGTGACCGTCGATATCGCCGATCCCACGGCGAGGCTGCGCCTGCGGGCGACCGGCTCGGTCGTGCTGTTCGACGGATTTCTGAGGCTCTACCAGGAGGACCGCGACGACGAGCCATCCACCCACGGCGCCTTGACCGGCACTGGGGACGAGGACAGCGAAGGCGGGCGTCTGCCGGCGATGCGCGAGGGCGAGGCACTGACCCGCGGCGCAGTGGTGCCGAGCCAGCATTTCACCCAGCCGCCCCCACGCTATACCGAGGCGAGCCTCGTCAAAAAGCTCGAAGAGCTCGGGATCGGCCGGCCTTCGACCTATGCCGCGATCCTGCAAGTCCTGCAGGACCGCGACTATGTCCGGCTCGACCGGCGGCGCTTTGTGCCGGAGGACCGCGGCCGCCTCGTCACCGCCTTTCTGACCAGCTTTTTCGAGCGCTATGTCGAATACAACTTCACCGCCGATCTCGAAAACCAGCTCGATGACGTCTCGGGCGGGCGGATCGACTGGAAGGATCTATTGCGCAATTTCTGGCAGGATTTCTCCACCGCGGTGGACGGCACGCGGGATCTGACAATTACCCAGGTCCTGATGGCGCTCGACGAGGATCTCGGGCGGCATTTCTTTCCCGCCGACGAATCTGGTCGCGACCCGCGGTTGTGTCCGGTCTGCGGCACCGGCCGGCTCAGCCTCAAGCTCGGCAAGTTCGGCGCGTTCATCGGCTGCGCCAATTATCCGAGCTGCCGCCATACCCGCCCGCTCGGAATCGAGGGCCCAGGCGAAAGCGAGGCGGCCGAGACCGTGCTCGGAACCGATTCGGCGAGCGGGCTCGCGGTCGCCGTCAAAAAGGGGCCGTTCGGGCACTACGTTCAGCTCGGCGCTGGCGATGGCGGGGAAAAGCCGAAGCGGGTGGCCCTGCCCCGCCCGATGAAATCAGTCGATCTCGACCTCGCAACCGCATTGCGGCTGCTGGCGCTGCCGCGTGAGCTCGGCCGGCACCCCGAAACCGGCGAGACCATCACCGCCGGGATCGGCCGCTTTGGTCCCTATATCCGGCACGGTAAAAGCTACAAATCGCTCGCCGCCGATGACGACGTGCTGACGATCGGGCTGAACCGCGCCGTGGTCCTGCTCGCCGAGCCGGCGACGGCGCGACGGCGCGGTCCCGAACCGCTGCGCGAGCTTGGTCCGCACCCCGAGGGCGGCATCGTCGCACTCTTTCAGGGCCGCTACGGCCCCTATGTCAGCCACGACGGCATTTTCGCGACGCTGCCGAAAACCGCCGATCCCGAGACGTTTTCGCTCGAAGCAGCAGTGGCGCTGTTGGCCGAACGCGAGCAGACCAACCCGCGTCGGCGGCGCACGGTCGCCAAATCCGCGGCAACAAAATCGGCGGCAACAAAATCGGCGGCAACAAAATCGGCGGCAACAAAATCGGCGGCAACAAAATCGGCGGCAACAAAATCGGCGGCGGCAAAATCGGCGGCAACAAAATCGGCGGCGGCAAACTTCGCGGCGGCGAGAAATGGGACGGCAAGGCCCCAGGCGGCAGGACCCGCAGCAAAAGCGACGAGGTCGCGCCGGTCAACCCCAACGGCGACCTCGAAGACATCAGCCAAGACGGTAAAATCGGCGGCGAGCAAGACCCGCACCGGTACCGGCGGCGCTCGGGCCAAGCCGCGGCGTCGGACCGGAGCGCAGCCGCGCTAGATGGCGCGCAGGCAGCCCCCTGCGCCGGTACACCGACGGCGGCCGCCGGATCGGTTGCCGACGGACCGGTTGCCGCCGGCTGGCGAGGTTGCGGCGTATATCGGCGAGAGCCCGGCGGCGGTCGGTACCCGAGAGGTCGCCCGCGCGTTTGGCGTCGCTCCCGCCGATCGGCCGGCACTGCGCAGCATGCTGCGCCGGATTGAGCGCTCGGGGCGAATCGGCCGTGCCGCGGACCGGCGCCTCGTCGGCGGGCGGCCATTACCCGAGATCTGTATCGTCGAGCGTTTTGGCACCGACCCGGACGGTGCGGCGCTGGCTCGCCCCCTGGCCTGGCCGGGACCCGAGCCGGCACCGGTTTTTCGTCTCGCCGAAGGTGGCACCGAAGCGATCCCGGCCGGTGCCCGTGCCACCGCCCGGCTAGTGGTGCTCGACGATGGCGAGATCGAGGCGCGGGTCATCCGCCGGCTCGAACCCGACGGCGAGCGGATCGTCGGTGTCTATTCCCGTGATCGCGACGGCGGGTTCGTGGTGCCGGCCGGCCGGCGCAAGATCGAGCATCACGTCGCCAACACCGACACCAATGGCGCCCAGGATGGCGAGCTGGTGGTCGCCGAGGGGCTGGCGATCGCCGGGCTCGGGCGGCCGCGAGCGCGCATCGTCGAGCGGCTGGGCCGAGCCTCCGACCCGGCGGCAATCAGCCGGCTGACGATCGCCCTGTTCGAGCTTCCGATCGAGTTTCCGGCGGTGGCGATCGCCGAAGCTGAAGCGGCGTCGCCGGTGGATGCAGCGGGTCGAACCGATCTGCGCGACTTGCCGCTGGTCACGATCGACGGCGAGGACGCGCGCGATTTCGACGACGCGGTCTGGGCCGAGCCGGATCCCGACCCCGACAATCCGGGCGGCTGGCATCTCGTTGTCGCGATCGCCGATGTCGCCTGGTACGTCCGGCCCGGCAGCGCGCTCGATCGCGAGGCCGAGCGCCGCGGCAATTCGGTCTATTTTCCGGACCGCGTCTTGCCGATGCTGCCCGAGGCATTGTCGAACGAGCTGTGCTCGCTGAAGCCGGGGGTGGACCGTGCCTGCCTCGCGGTCGATCTCGCCATCGACGCCGCCGGCCGCAAGCGCCGCCACCGCTTCTGCCGCGCGATCATGCGCTCCGCGGCGCGACTGACCTATGAGGAGATCCAGCGGGTCCGCGATGGCGCCAGCGATCCTCGGGGCGATCTGCCGGCCGGCGTGCCGGCGGCGATGGTCGCGGCTGTGTACGATGCCTTCGCGGCGCTCGGGCGAGCCCGCGAGGCGCGGGGCGCGTTGGAGCTCGACATCCGCGAGGATCGGGTGGTGCTCGATGATGGCGGGCGACCGGTGGCGATCGCGCCGGCCCAGCGGCTCGACAGCCACCGGCTGATCGAGGAGTTCATGGTGCTGGCCAATGTCGCCGCCGCCGAGGAGCTCGAGGCGCTGCACCGGTCCTGCATGTATCGCATCCACGATGCTCCCGACCCCGAAAAGCTCGCGAGCTTGCGCAATGTCCTCGACGATCTCGCGATCCCCGGCCTCGCCTTGGGCAAGGGGCAGGTGCTGAAGCCCGATTTGTTCAACCGCCTGCTGCGCCGCGCCGCGGCGAGCGATGCGGCGCCGCTGATCAACGAGCTGGTGCTGCGCTGCCAGGCGCAGGCCGTCTACAGCCCCGACAATATTGGTCATTTCGGGCTCGGACTGCGCCGCTACGCACATTTCACCTCGCCGATCCGCCGCTATGCCGATCTTCTCGTGCACCGTGCGCTGATCGCCACCCTCGATACCGAGGAAGACGGGTTTGGCGCCAGCAGACCTGGCTTCGGCATCGAGCGCGGCGGGCTCGCAGAAATCGGTGAACATATTTCGGCGACCGAACGTCGGGCCGCCGCGGCCGAGCGCGCCGCAATGGAGCGCTACCGTGCGACCCTCGTCGCCGGCATGACCGGCAGCGTGCTGCCGGCGCGGATCAGCGGCGTCGCCGAATTCGGCCTGTTCGTCACGCTCGCGGAAAGCGGAGCGAGCGGGCTCGTGCCGATATCGACCCTGCCGGGCGACTATTACGACCGGCACGAAAGGGTGCCGCGGCTGGTCGGCCGGCGTTCGGGCCGCGTCTTTCGCCTGGGCGATGCAGCAATGGTCCGGCTCGTCGAAGCCGATCCGGTCGCCGGCCGGCTCCTGTTTCGCCTCGAAGACGAGAGCAGGCCACCAATACGCCGCGGGCGCCGCAGCCGGAGCGGTTGATCACCGGTTTGAGACGCTCTAGCATGCGCATTCCGGCAGTCGGGATTTGCGGCGAAGCGGGCGGGTCGTCGGACTGGCTGCCGCAGGGGATTGAGGGGGTTCCTCGATGCCGATGTCGCTGCGCCCGGCCGCGGCGCTCGTCCCGGCGGTGCTCACGCTGTTGCTGGGCGTGCTCGGCGGCTGCGCCCAGCGCGAGCCATTGCCCGCGGACCCGACCGGACGTCTGTTCAGCCGCGCGCTCGACGACATCGCCGAACTTTATATTGCTCCGGTATCGAGCCGCAGGCTGGTGCTTGCCGCCGCGACCCGGCTCGGCCAGCTCGACCCGCAATTGGCGATCTGGGAAACCCCAGGGCCGGGGGACAGCACCGAGCTGGCGCTCGAGTATCAGGGGCGCGAGGTCACCACCTATCCGAGCCCCAAGCATGACGACCCGCATGTCTGGGGCGGCTGGCTCGGCCACGTCGTCGCCGATGCCAAGACCGCGTCGCCCGCCCTGGCGGACACACCCGACGACAAGATCGACGCGGCCCTGTTCGACGGCATCACCGGTGCGCTCGACCGCTTTTCGCGCTATGCCTCGCCGGCAGCCGCGCGCCAGCATCGCGCCGCCCGCGACGGGTTCGGCGGGATCGGTGTCACCCTCGATCCGTCGCCGGACCGTTTCCAGATCGTCAAGCTGGTGACGGGCGGGCCGGCCGATCTCGCCGGCATCCGGATCGGCGACACGATCGTCGCGATCGACGGCAGATCGACCGCCGAATGGACGCGCGGCGATGTCACCGACGCCCTGCGTGGCCCGGTGCTGAGCCCGGTCGAGGTCACCATCGAGCGGTCTGGCACGCCGGGTCCGCACCAGTACCGGCTTCAGCGGGCGCTGATCGTCGAGCCGACCGTGACGGTGTCTACTACCGGCGGGGTTGCGATCTTTCATATTTCGAGCTTCAACCAGGATACGACTCAGCAGCTCGTCACCGATCTCAAAGCGGCCGAGAGCCGGCAGGGACCGCCGCTGCAGGGCGTGGTGCTCGATTTGCGGGGCGATCCAGGCGGGCTGCTCGACCAGGCCGTCAGCCTCGCCGACGTGTTCATCGCGAAGGGCGCGATCGTCGCGACGATCGGGCGCAACCCGGCGGCCCGCCAATTCTTCGAAGCCTCGGGCGACAGCGTCGCGCCGGCGATGCCGATCGTCGTGCTGGTCAATGGCGGATCGGCCTCGGCTTCGGAAATTGTCGCAGCGTCGTTGCAGGATGCCGGCCGCGCCGTCATCGTCGGCACCGCCTCCTACGGCAAGGGGACGGTGCAGACGGTGTTGCGGTTGCCGAACAATGGCGAGCTGACCCTGACCTGGGCGCAGCTCGTCGCTCCGGCGGGCTATCTCCTCAATACCCATGGCGTCGTGCCGACGGTGTGCACGAGCGATCTTGGCGACGACCCGGCGGCGCTGCAGACAGCGCTCGAACGAGCGAGCGGCGGGGCCGCGCCATCGCCGTTGACCGATCGTCCGCGCGCCACGCTCGACGATGCCGGCTGGCTGCGACTGCGGGCATCGTGCCCGCCCCGGCTCGGCGACCGGGCGATCGATCTTGCCGTCGCCGAGCGCCTGCTGGCCGATCCGCGCCTCTACAGCCAGGCAGTGCATGCGATCGCCGGGACCGCGAGCCTCGCGGCCCAATCGCGCCGGCCAGCGGCTGCGGCGAACCCTACCTTGACAGGTGAGACCGGAGCGCTATCTTCGCAACCAGCCAATCCGTGAACCTGGGATCGCTATCATGGCCAAGACCAGCACTGTCCTGATCAAGCTCGTCAGCAGCGCCGATACCGGCTTTTACTATGTGACGAGGAAAAACCCACGGACCAAGACCGCCAAGCTCGAGCTGAAGAAATTCGACCCGGTGGCCCGCAAGCACGTCTTGTTCAAGGAAGCGAAGATCAAATAGTTGCCGTCCCTCGCTCGCCGTGGTCCTTGCCGCGGCTGGCCGGTCGCGTTCGGCAGCCGCGGCCCGCCAGTGTGAGATTGCGCTTAAACCGGTGTCGCGCTTGTGCGATGATGCAGCAATCCACATGAACGACCGGAGGCAGCCATGACAAAATACATGCTGGTCAGCTTCAAGACGTGCCCGTGGGTGCAACGCTCGGCGATTGTGCTGCGCGAGAAGGGGACCGAGTTCGAGCTGCGCCATATCGAGCCCGACAACCGGCCCGACTGGTTTCTGGCGATCTCGCCGCACAAGAAAGTGCCGGTGCTGCGCATCGACGACCGGCTGTCGCTGTTCGAATCGAATGCGATCAACGAATATCTCGACGAGACGATCAGCCCGCGGCTGCACCCTGCGGACCCGATCGAGCGCGCGCTGAACCGCGCCTGGACCGATTATGTGCCGAGCTTTGCCAGCACCGTGACCGCAACCGCCTACGCCGACACGGAGGAGGACTACAACAAGGCGGCGGCCGGGATCCCGGTGCCGTTCGAACGACTCGAAAAGGCGCTCGAAAAGCAGGGCAGCGGACCATTCTTCAATGGTTCCCAATACTCGCTGGTAGATGCCGCTTATGCGCCGTTCCTGCAGCGCTATTTTTTTCTCGACCGGGTCAGAAAGCTCGGCCATATCGAGAATTACCCGCGGCTCAAGACCTGGGGCGAAGCGCTGATGCAGCGGGCCTCGACGCACTCGTTCCCGGCCGCCGAGTTCGAGGGGATGTATCGCGAGGGTCTGCGCAGGCGCAACAAGTGGGTCTCGCGCTTTGTCGAGCCGGCGCGGGCGGCGGCCGAATAGCCGCTCACTCCCGACCCTGCCGCCGACCGGCCCTGCCGCCAACCGGCCCTGCGGCCAAGCGAGAGCGGCAGGGATCGGGTGGCAGCGTCCGCACCGGGGCTGCTGCTGATGGTGGATGAAGCGGGGATAATGCCCCGACATTCGGCGCCGATCAGCGCACGGCGAAGAGGCGCAAGCCGATAACCCCGGCGGCGATCAGCAGCAGCGAGCAGATCCGCGCGAGGTTGGTGCTCTCGCCAAACAGCGCCATGCCGACGATTGCCGTGCCGGCGGTGCCGATGCCGACAAAGGTCGCGTAGACCGTGGCCGCGGGCAGCCGCTTGACCGCCTCGGCCAGGAGGTAGTTGGCGGGGATCGCGCACACCAGCACAACGACGAGCGGCGCCCAGCGCGACCGCGGCGCCGACCATTTCAACAGGAACGGCCAGGTGATTTCGAACACATCGGCAAACAGGATAAAGAGCCACGGCATTCCTCGGGGATAGCATCCGGCCGCTCGAGGTGTCGAGCCTGGTGCGCGGCATGCCGCAGGCGCGGCGGTCCGCCAACACCGGGGGTCGCGCGGGGTCAGGAAATAATTTAGAATGCTTCGACACCAGATCCTGGGAGGATGGCACGATGCCGGTGATCAAGGCGTTTGATCTCGCTTATGGACGGTTGCGTTCACCCGATCTCGACCGCCAGGAAGAATTTCTGACCGATTTCGGCATGGTGCGCGCCGAGCGCACCAAAAATGCGCTCTATATGCGCGGCACCGACGCGCCGCATCATCTGCACGTAACCGAGTTGGGCGAGCCGCGCTATGTCGGGATCGCGGTGCACGCCGCCGATATGGAAGACCTCGACCGCGTATCACGGGTTGCGGGTGCCTCGAAGATCGAGGACATCGACGAGCCAGGCGGTGGCAAGCGGGTGCGGCTGACCGACCCCGACGGCTACCAGGTCGAGGTGATCCACGGCATGCAGATGCTCGCCCCGATCCCGGTCAAGCGGCCGAAGGTCAATTCCGGCGACGACAAATACCGCCGCAAGGGAGAATTGTTCCGGGTCCAGCCGGGCCCGTCGCATATCAAGCGGCTCGGGCATTTCGTCGTGATGAGCAAGAATTTCGAGAAGACGCTCGCCTGGTACCGCGACACGCTCGGCTTCCGCTGCTCGGACGAATTTTTTGCCGGCGACAAGAGCAACATCGTCGGCTCGTTCAACCGGCTCGATCGCGGCGACGATTATGTCGATCATCACGCGTTCTTTTGCATCCGTGGCGATAAAAGCGGTCTCAACCACCTGTCCTACGAGGCCGCCGATATCGACGACGTGATGGCCGGCCACGAGCACCTCGAAACAAAGGGCTATCAGCACATGTGGGGCATTGGCCGCCACCTGATCGGCAGCCAGCTGTTCGACTACTGGGCTGATCCGTGGGGCCGGGTGCACGAGCACTGGGCCGACACCGACGTCTTGAACGCCAGCACGCCACCCAACCTCCTGGAGCGTGGCGCCGGCGGCAGCGGGCCGTGGGGTCAGCCGATCCCGGCGATCTTTATGGGCCACGCGTCTCCCTGATCGGCGGCCAGCATCATCGCCCCGCCTCCTCGGTGTTTGCACCCGCCTATTGGGGGTGTTTGCGAAGAGGCGAGGCAAACCGGTGAGACACATCAGTATTACCGGGGATCACGCCGCGCACCCGGAACCCGCCGATTTCAACAGGTGATCAAACGGGCGAACGCGGTGGCACGAGGGTGCGGAACAGTGCTTGGCAGCAGGCCGCTCCCGAATACTGGTGCGTGTAATTGTCGCGGCATCGGTCAATGCTTCTGCGTCGAGAGCGATGCATCGGCCCAGCGCAGTGTCGCCAAATTTGACACAGATTCTTTACGAAGAAATGCTAAATCTCGCACAAATTCAGAGGGGTAAGCTGACAGATCGCGGCAAATGGCGTCGGCGCATTTTACACCCCGCACCAACTCCGTGTCCCAAGACCGCGCAATCCGATAAAAATCTTCGTCGAATCAATATATTACACTAAATGGCGTGAAACTTGCGATCACTGCCGCGTGAATGTTGTCGGCATGCGGAGGCGGGCGGTGCGCAAGCGGCTCAACGGAACCTCTCTCAACCCAACCGGTGGAAGAGCGACGCGGCGGGTGATGCGGCGTGGCGCGATTGGCGCGGCGACGGCCGCAGTCGTTCTTGCCGGCGCCTCGGGCGCCCGAGCCGCCAATTTCAGCTGCAGCTGGACCGATGCCGGCGACAATTGGACGACGACGACCGACTGGTCGGACTGCAACGCCACCTTCCCGAACAACGGCGCCGGCAACACCTACGACGCGACAATCCCGACAGGCTCGCCGACACTGACCACCGCGATCAGTATCGGCAACGTCACGGTCGACAGCGGCGGGAACTGGTACGTCCGCGGTGCGAGCGCGGCGGCGACCCTGTCGGGAAATTTGATGAATGGTGGTGATGTCGACCTCGATCCGTTTGGCGGCGATGGCGGAGCGAGCCTGACGGTTGGCGGCACGCTGACCAACACTGGCTACACCCAGATCGGCAATGGCGCGCTCGGCGCGAACACGACGCTCACCGCCGCTGCGGTCGGCAACACCGGGACGATCGACCTCTATGGCAACGGCACCAGCCAGGCAGCGCTCGACGTCGCCGGTCCGGCCGGGCTTGGCACCGCCGGGGTGATTTCGGGGCAGCTCAATCTGCAAGACAACAGCCTGGTGCAATTCGGCTCGGGCGGGCTCAGCAGCATCGCCGCAGGCGGGCAATTGTCGCTCAACGGGCCGAGCGCGCAGGTGCGGATCGCGGGCAACACCTCGAACAACAACGCGTTGACCGGGCTCACCTCAAACGCCGGGTATTTCTACCTGCGCAACGGCGCCTCGCTGGTGACGACAAGCGGGCTCGCCAACTCCGACGATCTGCTGCTCGATTATTTTGGCGGCGACGGCGGATCGAGCCTGACGGTTGGCGGCACGCTGACCAACAGTGGCTACACCCAGATCGGCAATGGCGCGCTCAGCGCCAATTCGACGCTCACCGCCGCTGCGGTCGATAACACCGGGACGATCGACCTCTATGGCAACGGCACCAGCCAGGCAGCGCTCGACGTCGCTGGTCCGGCCGGGCTTGGCACCGCCGGGGTGATTTCGGGGCAGCTCAATCTGCAGGGCAACAGCCTGGTGCAGTTTGGCTCGGGCGGGCTCAGCAGCATCGCCGCAGGCGGGCAATTGTCGCTCAACGGGCCGAGCGCGCAGGTGCGGATCGCGGGCAACACGTCGAACAACAACGCGTTGACCGGGCTCACCTCAAACGCCGGGTATTTCTACCTGCGCAACGGCGCCTCGCTGGTGACGACGAGCGGGCTCGCCAACTCCGACGATCTGCTGCTCGATTATTTTGGCGGCGACGGCGGAGCGAGCCTGACGGTTGGCGGCACGCTGACCAACACTGGCTACACCCAGATCGGCAATGGCGCGCTCAGCGCGAACACGACGCTCACCGCCGCTGCGGTCGGCAACACCGGGACGATCGACCTCTATGGCAACGGCACCAGCCAGGCAGCGCTCGACGTCGCTGGTCCGGCCGGGTTTGGCACCGCCGGGGTGATCTCAGGGCAGCTCAATCTGCAAGGCAACAGCCTGGTGCAGTTCGGCTCGGGCGGGGTCAGCAGCATCGCCTCGGGCGGGCAACTGTCGCTCAACGGGCCGGACGCGCAGGTGCAGATCGCGGGCAACACGTCGAACAACAACGCGTTGACCGGGCTCACCTCAAACGCCGGGTATTTCTACCTGCGCAACGGCGCCTCGCTGGTGACGACAAGCGGGCTCGCCAACTCCAACGATCTGCTGCTCGATTATTTTGGCGGCGATGGCGGAGCGAGCCTGACGGTTGGCGGCACGCTGACCAACAGCAATTATGTGCAGATCGGCAATAGCGCGCTCGGCGCGAACACGACGCTCACCGCCGCTGCGGTCAGCAACACCGGGACGATCGACCTCTATGGCAACGGCACCAGCCAGGCAGCGCTCGACGTCGCTGGCCCGGCCACCAACTCAAACACGGTCAACATCAACGCCTCTTCCGCCGTCAACGTGACCGGAGGCAATTCCTATACCCAGACTGCCGGCACCACGACGATCGCCGCCAACGGCGCGCTCGGCGCCGCTGACGTGCTGGTCAACGGCGGGACGTTGCAAGGGAATGGTACAGTCACCGGCAATGTCACCAACAATGCATTAGTCACCGGCGGGATCAACGCACAGCCCGGCAACCTGTCGATTGACGGGAATTTCACCAATACGGCCGCGGGCACGGTCGCGAGCTATCTGAGCGGAAGCCCGAGCGGCAACACGCAGGTCACGATCGGCAGCGGCAGCCCGACCTTGCAAGGTGGGACGATCAGCGGCACGCCGACCATTGGTTTCACTTATGCAGCCGGGCAGAATTTCACGGTCATGAATTTCGCACCGGGCAGTCTGACCGGGTTGTTCGCCGGCGTCGCCAATAGCACCGGCACACCGACCGCGGGCACCAGCACCAATCTCGGCAATGGACTGACCCTGGGCGTCGTCTACAACGACCATGCCGGCAACATCCAGCTGCAGGTCGTCAACACGCCGACCTCGACCGCGGATAGCTGGAACGGCGGCACCGGCAACTGGGGGACGGCCGCCGGCTGGAGCGAGGGCGTGCCGCAATTCTTCTCCGATGTCACGGTCGGTGCTACGGCGAGCGGCAATGTCACGCTCGGCCAGGACGCGACGATCGAGAGCCTGGCGATCAATACCGGCAATACGCTCGGATATCAGGCGACAACGCCGCAGACCCTGACCGTCGGCGGCAATGTGACGGTCAATTCGGGCGGCGCCCTCAATCTGCCGACCAGCGGCGACAAGCTGGCATTGGGCGGTGCGTTCAGCAATTCCGGCACGACAACCTTGGGCGCCGACGCCTCGCTATATGACCTCGGCACATTCACCAACAGCGCCGGCACGACCAGCATCGGCAATGGTGCGAGCGTGACGACGCTCGGCGCCGCCAGCAATCAATCCGGCGCCCAGCTTACGCTCACCGGCGGCACGCTCGGCGCGCCGAGCTTTGCCAATGCCGGAACCACCAGCGGCGATGGCACGATCGTCCCCGCGATCGCCAATACCGGGCTGGTCGAGGCGTCGGGTGGAACCCTGAACGCGCAGAACGGCGTAGCGGGTGCGACCGGCAACGTCACCATCGACAATGGCGCCACGCTCGATGTCAGCCATGCGACGGTGGCCAGCAGTGCCGCCACCCTGGCGCAGAACGGCACCCTGGCGCTCGGCGGCAACAACTTCGGCGTATCGAGTGACTACACCAATGCCAATTTCGGCACCGGAAACAGCTTTAACAAGCGCGCCGGAGTGACCGGGACTGGCGAGATCCTGGCGGCCGGCAATGTGGGTCAGGCGGTGACCGGCAGCCAGATCACCGGCGGCGGCACCGCGACGCCGACCCTCGCCCTGGGCAATGTCCATGTCGACGGCTCGACCAGCGCCACATACGCGATCGAGAACACCGGCACCAGCGGGCCCGCCCTGCGCGGCGCGATCGAGACCGGCGTCAATGGCGGCAACATCACCGACCCGGGGCTGAGCGGCAGCGGGGTTACGGCGCAAAATTTCGGGCCCGTCGCGACCGGCGCCGGCACCAGCACCTATACCGTTTCCTACAATCCGACGGCGGCCGGGCCGCTCGGCGGGCAGGCGCTGCACATCGCCAACAATTTCGGCAATGTCAGCGAGCAGACGGTGGCCATCACCGGGGCCGCCTACGCGCTGGCCAGCCCGACCGTCGCGTCGTCGCTCACACCGCAATTCAATTTCGGCGTGATCCAGGTCGGTCAGACCTACACTGACCCATTGACGATCACCAACACGCTGGTGGCGAACAACGCCGCCTATCAGGAAGGGCTCGATGCGAGCTTTGGCACACCCTCGACGAGCTTTCTTTCTACCAATTCCGGCACGCTCAGCAATCTCGCCGCCGGCAAGAGCGATGACACCAGCATGGTCGTCACGTTGACACCTACCAGCACCGGCACGGTCAGCGGCTCGGTCCCGATCAACTTCGCCTCTGACGGTGCCACGACCAGCGGGCTCGGCATCTCCGCGCTCACAGGACAGAACCTCGACTACAGCTGGAGCTTTAGCGGCACCGTGGTCAACCCGGCCAACCCGAACATCACCCCCGGCTCGATCGATTTTGGCAATGTCCGGATCGGCACGACGCAGCAGCAGGCGCTCAGCGTCGCCAATATCGCCGGGACTCCGCCGCAGGCGAGCCTCGACGCGCAGATTTCGGCGAGCGGGGCGGCCACCTCGAATGGCGGGATGATCAGCCTCCTGGCGCCGGGATCGAGCGACAGCACCAGCCTCATCGCCGGGCTCAATACCGCCAGTGCCGGCGCGCAGAGCGGCACTGCGACGGTCGCGCTGCAATCGGATTCGACACCGAACGGCTGCACCAGCAATTGTACCGTCGAGCTGACTTCGCAGGACATCGCGGTCAAAGGCAATGTCTATCGGCTCGCCGATCCGGTGCTGAACACGCCCACGGTCACGCTGGCGGCGCGGGTCGGCGACACCGCACCCTCGCAAGCGATCAGCATCTCGAACAGCTCTCCCGACAGCTATACCGAGGGGCTCAAGACCGGGTTTGGCACGATTTCGAGCCCGTTCACGGGGAGCGGCACAATCGCCAACCTCGCCGCGCAGGGAACCGGCACAGCGATGAGCGTGGCACTCGATACCAACACGGCCGGCAGCTATTCGGGAACCGCCGCGATCAATTACACCTCGACCGGCGTCGGCACCGACAATGCCCCCGACATGTCGGTCGGCAGCGGCTCGGTCGGCCTGTCGGGCAAGGTCTACACCCCGGCGGTGGCCAGTGTCGCCACGACCTCCCCGATCGATTTCGGCATCCTTCACATCGGCGATGCTTCCGGCAACGCCTCGCAAAATGTCACCGTGCAAAACGGGGCCGCTGCGACCGCGCTCGACGATGTGATGACCGGCTCGATCAGCGCCGGCGGGACGCCGTTCTCCGGTAGCGGCACACTCGGCGCCGGGCTCGCAGCACAGCAATCCTCTTCGGCCTTGCAGGTCGATCTCGACACCAGCACCGCGGGCATTTTCACCGGCACCGCCGAACTGCACCTGGCGAGCCACGATCCGGACCTCGCCGACCTGGCGCTGACGACGAGCCCGCTTTCGCTCAAGGCGCAGATCAACAATTACGCGTCGCTGGCATTCGGGCAGACCGGCGGACTTGGCAGCCTCAGCGGCAGCGGGGCCACCTACAATCTCGATTTTGGCAATATTCTGCAGGGCAGCACATCGCCGCAGGCGCTGTTGTCGATCCTCAACGACAACCCGCTCGACGACCAGGCGTTCACCGATCTGCTGTCGTCACAAGCCTCGATCCTGTCCGGCTCCGGTTTCGATTTCACCGGCGATTCGGTGAGCGGTCTCGCGGGGGGCGACAGCCAAAGCGGGTTCGATGTCGGTTTCGGCACCGCCAGCCTCGGCAGCTTCGATGAGCTGTTGAGCTTCGACGTCGAGAGCAGCAACGCGAGCGGCTATGATCAGGTGATCGGCGATGTGACGCTCAATCTCGAAGGCGACATCGTCTCCACCGCGCCGGTGCCGGAGCCTTCGACGATCCCGCTGATCGCTTCCGGTCTCGGCATGCTATTCTTTGTTGCCCGGTGGCGGCGGGCGCGGTGACACGGATGGTGCGGGGTCGGACCGGATGGGCTCGGACGGGTGGATCGATCGCGGCATCCTGGCGCTGTCCGGCATCACCCTGATCCTGGTGGTCGTCTACCTGGTGCTGGCTCAGATAAACCGGGCGGCCCAGGCCGAGATCAACCAGCGTCAGCAGTTCATCAACCAGAGCATCGCGTTCGGGCGTGTCAACAACGCGCTGGTGCAGGCGATCGCCAAGTCCGCAGTCGCGGAGAAGGATGACAAGCTCAAGGCGCTCTTGGCGCGAAACGGCATCACGATCAACCCGGTGACCGGCGCGCCGTCGGAGCGGATCGTGCCGCCGGCAACCGGCGCACCGGCGCTGCCGGGGAAGTGACGATGGTCACCGGTCAGAGAAACGGCCGCACGCGCAGTGCGCTGCCCTTGCCGCTGGTCCTCGTCGTGCTGTCGCTGTTTGTGCTGATGGCATTCGAGACCAATCAGGCGATCGACGATCGCACCGCGCTGGCGGCTGTGCATCGGTCACAGGATCGGGCGATGCTGCAGGCGAGCCGGGTGCGCGAGCAGTTGCAGACCCTCGCCGCCGCTACCGCTTCGCTCGCCGCCGCAGGGGACGCCGGCGCCAAGGATGTCGTTGCGCAAATGAAGCAGCAGGGTGTCACACTGTCGGTGCCGCGCAAATAGCGCGTCGGCCAGACAGCCATCCCGGCTAATACATCTGCGGGGTGATCACGTTTTGCGGGCGGTTGGTGAGGAGCGCCGCGCGCATCGTCTCGGCCGATTTAACCCGGGTGTCATGCTCCGATTCGGGGGTGAACCAGGCCGCGTGCGGGGTGATCACCAGCCGTCCTTCGAGCGCCGGCTCGCGCGCGCGATAGGCACGCAAGAGCGCGGGGAAAGGCTCGACCGGCGGCTCGACCGGCAGGACATCGAGCCCGGCGGCGGCGATGTCGCCGCTGCGCAGCAAGGCCAAGAGCGCGTCGAGGTCGATGATCGGGCCGCGCGCGGCGTTGACCACGACCGCCCCAGGCTTTAGCAGCGAGAGCTGGTCGCGGCCGAGCATGCCGCGGGTCTCGGGTGTCAGCGGCGCATGAACCGACAGCGTGTCGGTCTGACGCAGCAAATCCTCGAGGCTGGCGGCGCGGCCGATGCCGAGCGCCAGATCGACGCCGTTTGGCAGATAGGGATCAAAGAACATCACGCGAAAGCCGAAGGCTTTGGCGCGCAACGCCACCGCGGTGCCGATGCGGCCGAGCCCGAGGATGCCAAAGGTCTGGACGCCGAGCCGCCGGATCAGGTCGTTTTTAATGACACCCCAGGGCGCCGGCGGGTCTTGCCGCAGCCGCTCGTGATACAGGATCACGCCGCGGCGCAGCGACAAGGCCAGCGCCAGTGCGTGGTCAGCAACTTCGGTCGTGCCGTAATCCGGCACATTGCACACCAGGATGTTGCGCTCCGCCGCGGCGGACCGGTCGATCTTGTCATAGCCGACCCCCATGCGCACGATCGCGCGCAACCGCGGAAACCGCGCAATGTCCGCCGCCGAAACCGCGTGACGCATGATCATCAGCCCGTCCACCTCGGCGCAGTCAGCCGTATCGAGCTCGGCGAGTGCCGCTTTGGTGCGGCGCACGAGACGCACCTCCGCGCCGAAAATCTGCTGTTCCAGCTCGAGATCCGCGACCTGCCGGTCTTCGGGATAAAGGACGGTGACGGGCATCGGCTTATTCTTCCCTTAGTGGCGCCCAACCTTGACCGGCTGGCGGGTCGCGGCGGAACGCACGATCGCCTCGAAGGCGGCGACGCCGTGCAGGATCTCCTCGGCGGTGATCGGATAGGGCCGGCGCCCTTCGATCGCCGCGGCGAAGCCCTCCAATTCGGCGACGAGCGGGTTGAAGCCTTTGTATTCGATGATCTCGGGCGCCGGCGCGCCGTGGCGCCCGGCCGGCAGCGTTTGCGGGACCGCGGTAAAGCGAAACTGCGCATCGCGTCCGGTCAACTCGACCGCCCCCTTGGTGCCGTAGACCGCGAAGCGATAGGTCGGTGCCGTGACGAGCGAGCAGTAGAGGCTCGCCGACACGCCATTCTCCATGCCGATCAGGACACTGGTCGTATCTTCGAGCGTCGGCACCAGATGGCGCAGACTCTTGCAATAGACCTCGTCGATCCGGCCAAAGAGATAGATCAACGCGTCGAGATTGTGCACGCCGGTCGCGGTCATCGCTCCGGCCGGCGCCTCGGCCGGATCGGCGCGCCAGTAATATCCCTCAGGCATGAAATGGCCGGCGGGTGAGGCCTGCGCGCTCTCGCAATGCGTCGGCAACCCGAGCCGGCCATCGCCGAGCCGCGTCCTCAGCTCGATCATTGCCGGATGAAAGCGCCGCGGATAGGCAACACCCAGAACCACCCCCGCCCGCGCCACCGCGTCGAGCGCCTTTTCGGCACTCGCGACGTCGAGCGTAAACGGCTTTTCCATCATGACGTGCTTGCCGGCGGCGGCAGCCTGCTCGACCTGGGCGCCATGCTGACTGTGCGGGGTTGCGAACACAACCGCGTCGATCGCGGGATCGGCGAGGATCTGCTTGAGATCTCCGCGATAGGCGATGCCGCGCTCTGCGCAAAACGGCTCGGCTGCCGCACGGGTGCGGCTATGCCCGGCGGTAAAGCGGAATGCGCTGCTCCTGCCCTCGATCGCGCCGACCAGCGTGCGGCCCCAGCGGCCGAGCCCGACGATCGCGGCGCGGATCATTTCTTCGCCGCCAGCATGTCGCGCACCCCGCGCAGCGCGACGTAATAGCCGGGCAGACCAAAACCGGCGACGATGCCGTGGCTGACCGCCGCCGTCTGCGAGGCTGGGCCGCGGCGGATCGGGTTTGAGATATGGACCTCGATCGTCGGGAACTTGACTTGGCTGATGGTTGCGACCAATGCCGGATAGCCGGTGCCAAAAGCCGCCGGGTTGAACAACGCCGCGTCAAAGCCCTTGTCGTTCGCTTCGTAGAATTTGTTGACGATTTCACCCTCGAGATTCGAATGAAAGATTTCGATGTCGAGCCCCAATTCGGCGGCGTAGCCGCGGATCCGCTCGTCGTACTCGGGCAGGGTCAAAGGGCCAAAGATCTCGGTCTGGACCTTGCCGCGCATGTTCATTCCGGCACCGTGGACGATCAGGATTTTTGCCATCGTGCTGTCCTCGAAACAAGAGCAACCAGGAAAGGGCTGGGCAATGCTAGCCGACCCCCCGATTTGCTGACAATAGCGAGCGGCGCATCCTCTCCGGAAGCGGCCGCTTGACACGCGACGCGCCATTGGGCACACGTCGCGTATGGGTCGTGGCATCGAGACCGTCATGATCGCAATGGTGGTGTCGGCGATCGTGGATTTCCGGGTCGCGGCAGCACCGCGTTCTGCGGCGCGGACACCGCCGAGAAATCTCGCAGCGCTGATCGAGGCCTCGGTCCGCCAGCATCCGGGCGATGTCGAGATCGTCCGTTTCGCCGACCACCGGCTGGCCCCGGTCAGAGTGGTCCGCGGCGGCGAGAGCGCGGCGGCAACAATTCGCACGGCCCGACCTGAGCGCGATCCGAGCGATGGCACGATCGAGATCGTCGCCTTTGCCAACCCCGCTGAGCCGCCCGTCACCGTGCTCCGCGGTTCGTCCAGGCCAGCCCTCGGCTCCGGCGGGATCACGGCTGCGGACGACGGCCATTTCGATCTGTTTGACCCGGCAAGCGGTGCCGCCCTCGACCGTGTGTCCTTTGCCGTCGATGGCGCCGAATCGAGTCACGGCACCGATCCCACGATGTGGCGTCCGGACCTCGCGGGCCCCGAGGGACCGATGCAGGTCTCGGCCGCCGCTGCGATCGATTCGGGTGGCGGCGACCGGTTCGACTTCGCGCAAAACCGCCTCTTGGGGCGCGCCTATCTGGCGCATCTCTACCGGCGCTACGGCAACTGGCCGGACGCGATCGCCGCCTATAATTGGGGCCCGGGCAATCTTGATGCCTGGATCGTCAGCGGCCGGCCCGAAGCGGGCCTTCCGCCCGAGGTCGAGCGCTATCGCAACCGGGTTTTGCGCGATGGCGGGATGCCGCCTGCGCCGGCGATGATGCCAATCGATGGTGAAGCGAGCGGGCTGGCGACGCCTGGGAGCACAGGAAAATAGGGGATGCGACCGGGTCAGAAGCGGGTCGAGAGGCGGATCGCAAGCCGCGAACCGGTCTTGACCACGGCGCTCAAAAGGTCGTAGCCGGGCGCATGCTCGGCCCCCATCGCCAACGCCGTGGCGCGATGCGCCAGCTCGTCGTCGCGAAAGGAGAGGATCGTTTCGCAAAGCGCCGGGTCCGCGTCAACAAGGCGATCGGCCTGGTCGCGGTAGTGCTCGTCGATAACCTCCTCGACCGCGACGGTGCAGGCCATCGCCGCCGGCTCGCCGAGAAGGGCCGTGGCGACGCCGAGCACGCGACCTGCAACCGACCATAGCGGCTGCAGCAGGGTCGGCCGCACCCGCCGCTCGCGCAGCAGGCTCTCGAACCGGGCAAGGTGGCGCTGCTCCTGCTCGGCCATCCGGCGGATCTCGCCGGCCGCGCGGCCAGCGGCGACAACCGCGAGCTGGCCCTCGTAGATGCGCGTCGCGCCATACTCGCCGGCATGATCAACACGCAGCATCCGCGCGACCTCGCGATGCGGCGAGGGATCGCCGGGCAAGCGGTGCAAGACCCGCCCTTTCATCGGCTCATCCGACCCGTGCGGTGACCCCGCTTGTTGCGCCGCGCCCCAACCGCCAAGCAGATCCCGGTCATCACCAGCGAGGCCGCGAGATTCCATCCGGCGAGCGACACGCCCCACAGCGTCCAGGCCGGCTGGTCGCAGCGCACCGGCTCTTGGTGAAGCAGCTGCGCCTTCAGCTCGGCGAGCGTCGTTGGCGTGCCGGCCGCGGCGGTGCAGCTGCTGGGGCCGGCAAACCAGTGCTGCTCGACGCCGACATGATAAAAGGCGAGCGCGCTGCTCGCGGCGAACACCAGGGCGATCAGCCACGCCACCCACGGCAACGCCCTGCGGGTGCCGGTCATGACCATGACAAATGCGATCACGATTGCGACCGCCCACGGCCAGCGTTCCTTCAAGCACAGCTCGCAAGGTGCGAGACCGCCCCAATATTGCGACAGCAACACCGCGCCGAGCACCGCGGCGCTCACCAGCAGGACAAAGATCGCAAAGGCGCGGCCGCCAGCTTTCATGTCGTCATCAATCCAGCTTTCATGTCGCCGTCAATAATGCAACGCCACAATCCCGCCAACCGGGGGTCGAGTGCCTTGAGTTCCACCGCCCCGGCAATATGGCGCAGCCTTGCCGCCGCGACACCGGATCATTCGGCGGCCGCGTCGAGCCCCGCCGGGCCGACCGGATCGAGAAAGCCGCCCGATTGCCGGCGCCACAGCCGGGCATAGGTGCCGTCGGCGGCGAGCAGTGAGGAATGGGTCCCTTCCTCGACGATCTGCCCCTTCTCCAGGACGACCAGCCGATCGAGGCGGGCGATCGTCGACAGCCGGTGGGCGATGGCGATGACCGTGCGCCCGCGCATCAGGCTTTCGAGCTGCTCCTGGATCGCCGCCTCGACCTCCGAATCGAGCGAGGAGGTGGCTTCGTCGAGCACCAGGATCGGCGCATCCTTCAGGATCACCCGGGCGAGTGCTACGCGCTGGCGCTGCCCGCCCGATAATTTGACGCCCCGTTCCCCGACATGGGCGTCGAGCCCGCGGCGGCCGTTCCAGTCCTCGAGCTCTTCGATAAAATCCATCGCATGCGCCTGCGCCGCCGCGCGCCGCACCTCCCATTCGCTCGCCCGCGGCCGGCCATAGCGGATATTGTCCAGGATCGAGCGGTGCAGGAGCGAGGTGTCCTGGGTCACCATCGCGATATGCCCGCGCAAGCTCTCCTGGGTGACATTGGCGATGTTCTGGCCATCGATCAGGATCCGCCCGCCTTCGAGGTCGTAGAAACGCAGCAAAAGACTGACCAGGGTCGATTTGCCGGCCCCCGACGGCCCGACCAAGCCAACCCGCTCGCCGGATGCGATCGCGAGATCGATCCCATGCAGCACGCCCCGCTCGGTGCCGTAGCCAAAGCGCACCCTCTCGAAGCGGACCTGTCCGCGATCGATCCGCAGCGGCACCGCATCCGCGCGATCCGGCATCTGCCGCGGCACCGCGATCGAGCGCATAGCGTCTTGCACGACGCCGATATTTTCAAAGATCGTCGTGACATTCTGCGCCACCCAGCCGGCCATATTTGAGATTTGCCAGGTCAGCGGCAGCGCCATCGCGACGGTGCCGATCGCGATGCGCCCATCGCTCCACAGCCAGATCGCGATGGCGCCGGTCCCGACCACCATCGAGGCGTTGAGCGTTGCCAGCAGAACCGCGACCGTTGTCGTCAGGCGCAGCTGTTCGCGAAACGCGTCGGTCTGCTCATCGACCGCGGTGCGGACAAATGCGTCCTCGTCGCGCGGCCGGGCAAACAGCTTGACCGTCAAGATGTTGGTATAGCTGTCGACGACGCGGCCGACGAGGTTCGAGCGGGTCTCCGACGAGCGGCGCGAGCGAACCCGCAGACGCGGGACAAAAAAGCGCAGCAGAACCGCGTACCCGGCGAACCACAGCAGCACCGGTATGGTCAACCGGATGTCGTTGCGGCCCATCAGGATTACCGCGCCGCTGCCGTAGACGAGGATGTACCAGACGGCGTTGGTGCCGGACACGACGCTTTCGCGCAGTGCGGGCCCGGCCTGCATGACCCGGTTGGCGATGCGCCCGGCAAAATCGTTCTGAAAGAATGTCCAGCTCTGGCGCACGACATGCCAATGGCTCTGCCAGCGCACCATGTTGGAGAGCCCGGCGGCGATCGCCTGGTTGGTGATCAGGTTCTGCAGCAGCAGCGCCGAGGGGCGCAGCAGCAGCAGCACCACTGCCATGCCGAGGAGCTGCGGCCAGTCGGTGTAGAGGATGTCGGGCGTGTGGTGCGCCACCAGCGTCACCACCCGGCCGATAAAGACCGGGATCAGCGTGTCGAGCATGGCGACCACGGAGCCCGCGGCGAACAGCGCCAGTACAAGACCGCGCGCCTGCCGGGCATGGTGCCAATAGAACGCGGCGAGGCTCGCGGGCGGCGGCCTCTCCGGCGACAGCGCCGTCGGTTCGAGCAGGCTTTCAAAAAACCGGAACACACGCATGATCTGGGGTCTTGCCGCCGAGGTCCCAACCGGATCGCGCGGCCGCCCCGGCGAACCGGGGCGACTGGCGAGCGCCGAGCCTAGCACATCGCGGGCCGGCATACGGGCGAAGATCGAATCCTCGCTGTCACGGGCCGAGCCACCGGGCGATGCACTGCCCCGCGGCCGCCTCGGCGCGCTGATCGATCTCGGTCTCCGTCAGGGTGCTGAGCGGATGCTGGATCACCACCGGCGCGAGGTCGGGCATGCCGAGGGCGTCCCGCTGCATCTCGGCCTCGTGCAGAAACTCGGTGGTGACGATCACCGCCGTCGGGCGGCCGAGGGTTTCGAGACTGGTGCCGTCATGCGTACAGCACGAAGTGCACGAGCCTCAATCGCCGATCGCGGTCAGAACGATGTCGTTCGCGGACGCGATCGTCGCAAGCAGCACCGGCTCGGCGTCCTTCGAGAAACTCTCTTTGCGGTAATAATTGACCGCGCCGAACGTCGCTTTCTCGGAGAGCCGGGCAACCGTCTTGCGCAACAGCCGGTTGGCGTTCCACTTTGTGTTGTCGAGGACACCGAGGCGCAGCCCGCGCAGCTCGGCCGGCCGCGGCGCCAGCTCTCTCCGTTCGGTCGCGACCACGCCGCGCGGGTCGAAAACGACAAGTTCGGTCATGCTTCCTCCTTCTCGCCAGCGAGCCTGGACCAGCCTCCTACAACCGGGACCAACCTTTTACAAATAGCCAACCGGACCAACCTCTTACAAATAGCAGGTGCCGTCGACACAGATCGGCGGACGGGCCGGCATGGCGCCGTCCTCGATACTGCGCAGGACCGGGGCGGACATGTGGCCCCACCCTGGGATGAAGGCGGAAAACCGGCCGGCAGCGCCACCGACGACAAACAGGTGGATATGATCGGGGCCGGGGACGATCGGGATCTGCGATTGCTGGTCGCGCCGATACCAGCGCGGCAGGTTGCGGTTGTAGATCCTGCCGTAGCGCTCGTCGAAGGTCAGCGCCGAGAACAGATTGTACGAATTCATGTGCAGGTAGCTCTTGACGTCGTGCCGGCTCCAGCCATTGCCAGCGATGGTTCGGGCGTGCTCGGGGCCGATGATCACCGCGCAATGGCCACTCGACACCGCATTGTTGTTGGCGATCGTGCTCATCGCCGATGAGATGCTGTCGAGAATGCCACGGGCATCGTTGGCGACGTGGTTCGTAACACTGTGCGGCGGCTCGGCGGCCAGCACAAAGACCGTCGAATCCTCAGGGTCGAAGCCCTTCTCGACATGATAGGGCGCCCACGGGCTCGCCGTCTCGTTCTCGGCGACGCAATAGGTGTATTTGCCGGGATGGCCGAGCGTGCTCTTGTCGAGATCGCCCGGCCGTCCGCCGCCGACATTGAGCAGGATCAGCCGCAGCGCCCGGCCGATCGTCGCGTTGGCGCGGTTGCCCGAGCCGAAAGCGTTGCAGTCGCCGTTCATGCCGATCGCGCGCGCGATCGGCCCGTTCACGATCAGGAGCGGCGCCGCCATGTGGGTCGTCGCCTGCACGCCGTTGAGGTTGAACGCCTTTTGGGTCAAGGCCAGCATCGCGGCGCACACCACCGGAGCATATTCGGGCTTGCACCCGGCCATCACCATGTTGATCGCCAGGACTTCGCGGGTCAGCGAGCCGTGGCGCGGCGGCACCCTGCATTCGATAAAATCCGGCACGCCGCCCAAGGCCGCGACGCATTCATCGACCCGCTCGGCAGTCGGCGGCACCACCGGGAGCCCGTCGGTCCAGCCCTCATTGAAATACCATTCGACAAGATCGGTGCCGGCCGGAACGGTCCGGACGGTCATTCGACCCTGCCTAGCGAGCGATGCAGCGCCCTCGGCCATGCGCGTTGCCTCCGAGCCGGAAACGAGCCTTCAGTATATCGGCGAGGCCGCGTTGAAACTATCGAGCGGGCGGGTCGGCGATCGAGCCATGACCGATCCAGAGCCGGTTGAGGAGGCGCGTCGTCGCCCCCGGCCGTCGCCGCCCGGAGAGCCGGGCGCGTGCCTCCTGATAGGGTGCCACATGCCGCAGCCCGGTCGGGATCAACGGATAGAGGGTGCGCAGCACGCCGAGCACACGCTCGGTCGCGCGCCCTTGCGTCGCTGCGTCGGGCAGAGCGAATTCTTGCCGTAGCCGCTGCGGCAATAATGCCGCGGTCAGCCCGCGATACCAGACCGGGACCCGCCATCCGGCCCCGCCGCCGGCAAGCAGCCGGCTGGCAATGGCGCAGGCCGCTCTGCTCGCCACCAGCTGCCGGGAATCGAGCATCGCCGCGATATAGCGCTCAAACCCCGCCCAGCTTTGCGGCAACAGCGCCTGTGGGATCCCGAACAGCGAGGCGAGGGTCCGCGCCTCGGCCCAATAGCGCTCCCGGTCGACGGAACCGAGCGGCGGCAGCACCAGCTGATAGGCGAGGAGCGCGCTCTCGACCAAGCTCGCATGCACCCAGCGCAACGCGGCAACATCGTTCGCTTGGTAGGCCGAGCCGGCCGCAAAATCGCCAGCGCTCTCGGACAGCGTGCCGACGATCATCGAATGACGACGGTGCAGCCGGCGGGCGGCGCCGACCGCCTCCGCGGTGGTTCCGAACACCATCGCGAAGACCGGATGGAAGGTGCGATGGAACCGGCCGATCGGATCGGCGAGGCTCTGCGAATGCTCTGCGATCGCCGCGGCAACCCAGGGATGCGCCAGCTGCAGCAGCAGCGCACGGCCGGCGCCGAGAAAGATCGCTGCCTCGCGGTCGACTCGCCAGATCATCGAAGCCGGCCCAAACACCCCACCGGTGCGCCCCGCCGCGGCAGCAGCCACGCCCGCCAGTTCGCGTTCCAGATCGGCCTCGGTGACGGCCATACCGGCGATGGAGCTCTCAGCTGCTCGCGATTTCCGGCCAGTGCCAGTTCTTTACTTCCGGCATATCGTCGCCATGGCGGGTGATGTACTGCTTGTGCTCGATCAGCTTGTCGCGCATCGCCTGCTTGGCGTAAGCGGCCATATAGCCGAGCTTGGGCACCCGATCGATCACGTCCGAGGCCAGGTGAAAGCGATCGAGATCGTTGCGCACGACCATGTCGAAGGGCGTCGTCGTGGTCCCTTCCTCTTTATAGCCGCGGACATGGATGTTGCGGTGATTGGCGCGCCGATAGGTCAGCCGGTGGATCAGGGCGGGGTAGCCGTGATAGGCGAAGATCACCGGCTTGTCGGTTGTGAACAGCGCGTCGAAATCGTGATCGGTCAACCCGTGCGGATGCTCCTCGTGCGGCTCGAGCGTCATCAGATCGACGACATTGACGACCCGGATCTTGAGATCGGGGACGTGGCGGCGCAACAGATCGACTGCGGCCAGGGTCTCGAGGGTCGGCACGTCGCCGGCACAGGCCATTACCACATCGGGCTCGCTGCCACGGTCGTTGCTGGCCCATTCCCAGATGCCGATGCCGGCGTCGCAATGCTTGACCGCCGCGTCGATGTCGAGCCATTGCGGCGCGGGCTGCTTGCCGGCGACGATCACGTTGATCCGGTTCCAGCTTCTGAGGCAGTGATCGGTGACCCAAAGGAGCGTGTTGGCGTCGGGCGGCAGATAGACCCGGATGATATCCGCCTTCTTGTTCACAACATGATCGATAAACCCCGGATCCTGATGGCTGAAACCGTTGTGGTCCTGGCGCCAGACATGGCTCGTCAGCAGATAGTTCAACGACGAGATCGGCCGCCGCCACGGGATCTCGCGCGAGGCTTTGAGCCATTTGGCATGCTGGTTGAACATCGAATCGACGATGTGGATGAACGCCTCGTAGCATGAAAACAATCCGTGGCGCCCGGTCAGCAGATAGCCCTCGAGCCAACCCTCGCAGGTGTGCTCGCTCAAGATCTCCAAGACCTTGCCGTCGCGCGAGAGATGATCGTCCTCGGGCAGGGTCTCGGCCATCCATTGCCGGTCGGTCACCTCGAACACCGCGGAGAGCCGGTTCGACGCGGTCTCGTCCGGGCCGAACAGGCGAAAATCCGCGTTTTCTTTGATCACGTCGCGCAAAAAAGCGCCCATGACCCGTGTCGCTTCCGCATCGGTTCCGCCCGGGCGGTCGATCGCGATCGCATAATCGGCGAAGTCCGGGAGTGACAATTCGCGTCGCAACAGCCCGCCATTGGCGTGCGGGTTGGCACTCATCCGCCGCTCGCCCGCCGGTGCCAGCGCCGCGATCTCGGGCTTGAGCCGGCCATCCGTCCCAAACAGCTGCCGCGGCCGATAGCTCTTCATCCACTCTTCGAGCAGCCGGACGTGCTCGGGCTTGTCCATCTCGCCGAATGGGACCTGGTGCGCCCGCCAAGTCCCTTCGATCTTGAGCCCGTCGACGGTCTTGGGCCCGGTCCATCCCTTGGGGCTCTTCAGGATGATCATCGGCCATTGCGGGCAGATGGCAGCGTCCCCGGCACGCGCCGCCTTCTGGATCGCGGCGATCTCGCCGAACACCCGGTCGAGGGTCGCCGCCATGAGCCGATGCATCGCCGCCGGGTCGTCGCCTTCGACAAAATGTGGACGATAACCATAGCCGCGAAACAGGTCTTCGAGCGCGTCGTGCGGGATGCGGGCGAGGATTGTCGGGTTGGCGATCTTGTAGCCGTTGAGATGCAGGATCGGCAGCACTGCGCCATCGGTCGCCGGGTTCAGAAACTTGTTGGCGTGCCATGAAGTCGCCAGCGGCCCGGTCTCGGCCTCGCCATCGCCGATCACACACGCAGCGATCAGCCCCGGATTGTCGAGGACCGCGCCATACGCGTGGGATAGCGAATAGCCGAGCTCGCCGCCCTCGTGGATCGATCCCGGTGTCTCGGGTGCGGCATGGCTCGGGATGCCGCCCGGAAAGCTGAACTGGCGAAACAACCGGCGCATGCCCTCGGCATCCTGCGAGACGCGCGGATAAAGCTCGCTGTAGGTGCCCTCGAGCCAGGTATTCGCGACCATGCCCGGACCGCCATGCCCCGGACCGCAGATATAGATCATGTCGAGGTCGCGCGCCTTGATGACCCGGTTGAGGTGCACATAGACAAAGTTCAGCCCCGGCGTCGTGCCCCAATGACCGAGCAGGCGCGGTTTGATGTCGGCGCGTTCGAGCGGCCGTTCGAGCAGCGGGTTGTCGAGCAGGTAGATCTGACCGACCGAGAGATAATTTGCCGCTCGCCACCACGCATCGATCAGATCGAGCTCGGTCGGCGATAGCGGCTGAGCGGTCGAAGCGTGTCGTTCACTCATGCGGCGGACCTCACTTGACGAGGGTCACAGGAACGCGGACGAGATGAATGACATTGGTAGCCACCGAGCCGAGCATCAGCCCGCGCAAGGCACCGAGGCCGCGCGTACCCATAACGATCTGGTCGGCTCCGCGTTCCCGCACGAGCCGCGCGACAGTCGGCGCGACCGCACCGATCTTCACCAGGGCGTCGAATTTGACACCGGCCTCGCGGCACAGCGTGATCCCCCGTCGCAAGGCCCTTTTGGACTGAGCTGCGGCCGCCTTTCTATCGGTATCGGCGGAAATCACCGCGGAGACCTCGGAGACTTCGAGAGTTTGCTGATTTTGCACGTTTACGAGGATGATCTCGGCGTCCCGCGAACTCCCGGCAAGGGACAGCGCATGCCGTACCGCCCGGTTTGCCGGGGCCGAGCCATCGACCGGAACGACAATCCGCATGAAGGAGACACCTCTCGCGCGTCGCTCGCCGCCGGTCCGGACCGGTGCGCCCTTCAGTCCCAGGTCAAAAACAGACCGATGTCGCCGGGAAACCCGCCCGGAAAATCGGGAACGCGTGCAGCCAGGTGGAACCCGCCGGGCTTCAGGTCATGTTCCCAGCACAGGCAGATTTCGGCCGCTTCGCCGCGCAAGGTCCGGGGCCAGTCCGGTAGCGGCGAATTGATCGCGCGCCCTCGGTCGGTGCACAAATCGGCCGGAAACCGCAACAACATCAGTTCGCCCACCCCGCTTTTGGGGGACACGGTGACGAGGTCGGTGGTCATGAAATCGCGTGCTTGCATCGCGATATCCCGTTGGGTGGGTCCGGTGATCGCGTCACCGCAATGAGCACAGTGCCGGGACGGGGTGCTGGCATGGCCAGTCGGCGGGTTGCTTGTACCATGTTCGAGGCGCCCCGCCGAGCCGATCGCGCGGCAACCGGCGCCGTTGCGCAACCCCGTGATTTGGAGGCCGCGAGATGGAATCTGCCGAACCGCTGATCGGTGTTGTCAATGCCGGGTCGTCGTCGCTCAAATTCGCGTTCTACGCGGGCGAACGGCGACTGCTTTCGGGGCAAGTGGACACCGCACCCGGGCGAAACGCGGTCACCGCCACCGGTGCCGACGGAGCCGAGGTTGCGCCCCCCGAGTTCGCGGCTGCGGCGGTCGGCGAGCTGCTGCCGGACCTGCTACGCTGGGCGCGAGACCGCCTCGGCGGCCGCAACCTCGATGCCCTCGGCCATCGCGTGGTTCATGGCGGGTTGCGCCATTCGCGGCCGGCACGGGTCACCGCGGCGTTATTGGCCGAGCTCGATGCGCTGGTGCCGCTCGCCCCGCTGCACGAGCCGCACAACCTCAAACCGATCCGGGCTGCCCTCGCCTTTGCTCCCGATCTGCCGCAAATCGCCTGCTTCGACACCGCCTTTCACCGCACCATGCCGCCGGTGGCGCAAGCCTATGCGCTGCCCTATTCGCTGTTTGACGAGGGCGTGCGGCGCTATGGTTTTCATGGCCTGTCCTACGAATACATCGCCTCGGTCCTGCCCGAGCGCGCGCCAGAGATCGCCCGCGGCCGCGTCATTGTCGCACATCTCGGCAACGGCGCCTCGCTGTGCGCGCTGCGCGCTGGTGTTTCGGTCGCGACGACGATGGGCTTCACGGCACTCGACGGCGTGCCGATGGGCACACGCTGCGGCGATCTCGATCCCGGGGTTGTGCTGCACCTGCTGCAGCACAAGGGCATGTCGGCCGACGCGCTCGTCGATCTGCTGTACCGTCGCTCCGGCATGCTCGGACTATCCGGACTGTCCGCCGATTTCCGCGACCTCCTGGCGAGCGAAGATGCGCGCGCGCGGTTTGCGATCGAGGTGTTCTGCTACCGTGTCGCGGGCCATATTGGCTCGCTCGCGGCAGCACTTGGCGGGCTCGACGCGATCGTGTTCACCGGCGGTGTCGGTGAGAACGCAGCCGCGGTGCGCAGCGCGGTGTGCGGCGCGTGCCGCTGGCTCGGGATCGAACTTGACGCGGCGGCCAATCTTCACCACCAGAAACGCATCAGCACCCCCGGCAGCCGGACCGCCGCTTACGTGATCAAGACCGACGAGAACTTGATGATCGCCCGCCACGCCCGCGCGCTGGTCGCGGGCTGAGACCCGTTTCTTTGATCGTCGGTGGGGTGATCGGTCAGTGGGCGATCAGCACCGGCACCGCAGCCGCGGTCTGCAGCACGTGCTGTGTGAAGCCGCCGAAAATCCACTCGCGCAGCCGGCTGTGGCCGTAGCCGCCCATGACCAGGAGCGCCCCGCGCTCGGCGGCCGCCGCCATGAGCGTGTCGGCCGCGCTGCGCCCGTCGGGCTCGATCCGGCGGGCCGACACCGCAAGCCCGCGCCAGCGCAGATTGGTCATCAGCTCGACGCCCTCTTCGCTGGACAGATCCTCCTCTTCGGCGACGGTCAGGATCACGACCTCCTTGGCGATGTCGAGAAACGGCAGAGAAGCGGTCACCGCATGCGCGGCTTCCCGTGTCGCCTTCCAGGCGATAACCACCGTCTCGGGCAGCACCGCGAGCGGCGCCGCAGGCGGGATCAGCACCGGGCGGCCGCTGTCGAGCAGCGCCGTCTCGATCGTTTCCGGCGTGACACCGTCGCCATCGCCAGGGCGGCCGATAACCATCAGGTCGGTGGCGCGGCCATGCTCGGCAATGCAATAGGCTTCGGCGCCGGTGCGTCTGATCCAGTGCGCCGACGGACCGGACGGGCCGGGCGGGGTGTCGGTGATCGTCACCCCTTCGCGCGCGCAGAATTCTTCGAACAGCCGCCGCGCGCGGGTCTCGCGCCCGCGCATATCTTCGTCGAGCTGCTCGACCAGCCCGCCGACCATCGCAGCACCACCGCCATCGACAGCCATCGTCGTGGCGAGTGCCGCCGCATCGATCCCGACGTGCAGAACATCGAGATGGGCGCCAAAAGGGCGCGCGACGGCGAGACCCGCCGCGAACACCGCGGCGTCGGACGCGTAGCCGGTCGCCGGCACGAGGATCGTCTTGATCATCAAGGCTCCTTCACGATAACCCGAGCACGATGACCCGAGCACGATGACCCGAGCGGTCCTATCCTGCCGCACCAGACCGGTTCGGCCGAGAACAATCGCCGAGGTCATGGACATCCGCGGCCCGGTCCGGCGCCGAGCTGGCAAATGCCTGGGTTAGGCTCTGGATCCCCATTTCCCACCGGATCGCACCAGCGGTGCTACCTCGCGCGCAAACTCGTCATCGACCGAATATTCGTAGCAGCGGATATGGTCGGCCTCGGGATGCGCCACCGTGATCGCGGCGAGCGCCTGCGCCAGCGTCTCGAAATCGCCGGTGTATTGCAGCCGGCTGGTCCACACCCCGCGCTGCGCCCGGCTCAACCGGCCGATTGTCGCGTCGTGGGTCTCGGGCATGCGATCGATATAGGCGGTGATCTCGATCCCGACCGGCCCATCTTCCCGTGTCTCGTCGCGGGTGATCTCGACCCTAAATGTCAGATACGCCATACATCGTAGTGTATGCTGTCCCAGCAACCGGTGAAACACTCGTGTCGGGGCTCGGCACCGAGAGCATCGGGTTCGCAAAAGGACCACGGGTTTTGCCCCGCTCAACGCACCCTACGTGCGCGTTAAACTCCATTTCATGCCGTATCAATTGGGATCTTATGCGCCTTTCGCAGGCGCACGGTCACCCGATGCAATTGGCTGCTGCACTTGCGCAGTTTGAACGAGCCCGCCGAACGAGACTAGGCACCCTCTGAGCGGTAGGACCGAGCCACCAGCGCTTTTGCGCTTACGACGGAGACTGTCCTGGCGATTGTGGCCAAATCGGAGACCGACGCATGGCTGAGGCAATTCGGAAGTCCGGCATGAGGCAGGTTTCGCTATCGGAACTCGGGAACGATCTATCCCGGCTTCTGCGTGAAGCCCAAGAAGAGGAGATCGTCATCACCCGCGACGGAAAACCGGCCGGGGTGCTGATCGGCTTCGGGTCAGAGGAAGACTGGCTCGATTACCGCCTCGAAAACGACCCGCGCTTTTTGCGCCGCATCGAACAGGCGCGAAAGAGCCTGCGAGAAGGGCGCGGCATCAGGATCGAGGATGTCGAGGACGAGTAGGATGGGTTTCGCGATGCTCAACCCATCCTATGCGCTACGTTACTGAATGATCCGTGAGTTACGCGCTAGTTACGGTGACGAGTTACGATGACAGTTTAGTAAATGATCTCCCGCTACCGGGAATCACGTAAGCTGTCACCGTAATCGTCCGAAGGCTCTACACGAGCGCCGCGACGGTCGCCACGTCCGAAACTACGGTACCGACGGTCGAGGCTATCGATTCGACCGCCGATCCGATCTCGCTCAGGAAGTCGAGGATGCCGACATCGTTATGATACCCGTAATCCGCGTAGTGCCGAGCTACGATCTCTCCCCAGTTGTCGATAATCGCTTGGGCTTTCTGGGTATTATCCCACGTCAAGGTGCAACCCGATTGCGGTGCTGACGGCACATTACCGCCCCTGCTGAACGAATACCCCTTGCCGTGCGTGTCAAATACGACAATGGAGACACCGAATGTCTGATTGGGCGCTGTGATGATCGGCACATCGCCCCGGTTGGTGTAGGACCCCCAAAAATGGCAGGTACCATCCTTTTGGATCGTCAGGTTCACTGTGTAGCTGCACTCCGTCGAGCCGCTGCTGGTCGTGTTCGACCCCGTGCCGAGATTGGTGAAAGAGAGGCTGGACGGTAGTTCCGGGGATGCTTCCCCGACTGCCATCCAGAGCTGGTTCTCGTTCCCGGTCGCTTTCTGCGGAAACACATCGAGCAGCACCCCGGATTTCGTGGATGCCCCCTGAATGTCGATCACATTCCCGCTCAACTTGCTCTTGATGAAGCAGTAGCCTGAGCCGGCAGGATCCTTGATGAACTTCCAGAGTTGGTTGTCGTTCCCGGTCGCTTTCTGCGGAAACGCGTCGAGCAGCACCCCGGATTTCGTGGATGCCCCCTGAATGTCGATGACGTTGCCGCTCAACCTGCTCTTAATGAAGTAGTAGCCAGAGGCCGCAGGATCACGGATCAGCTCCCAGAGCTGATTGTTGTTTCCGGTCGCCTTTTGCGGAAACGCGTCGAGCAGCACCCCGGATTTTGTGGATGCTCCCTGGATGTCGATTACATGGCCGTCCAGCTTGCTCTTGATGAAGCAGTAAGTGCTCATTCTCGTTCCTCCGACTGGCCGGGATCCGTCGGACGTTATCGATTGTTGCACCGACATTTCCCAGGTGGACAGCCTATCCGCCCGCGTTCAGCAGAATAAGTCGGAATCGGTCGAGGAGTATGTGAGGCAGTTCACGCTTGAAAAAAAGTTCGTCTGGCCGCCTCAAAAGCGGCGGCTCCCACAAGGCGGCGATACGCTGCGCACGCTGGGGGCTGATGTGGTCGGGCTCGAAGGCGTGGCGAATGGGATTCAAAATCATAGAAACCTAAAATCTATTTTCAGTGTCCTTGTCTAATGTGCCGGATTACGGGATTACGGTGACAGTCTACTTAATCAGTCGAAGTCCTCACCGCGGCGGGGCCGCGCCGGGGATGGCGCGGCCCTGTTGCGTGAAGCTTCAGTGGGTCAGCTGTGCCAGCGGAAGGCTTGCGGCTTGCGGCCGGAACCTTGGCTGAGCACGATGTTGACCAGGGCGGGACCGCGGTGGTTCATCGCCTCGTCGAGGGCGCCCTTGATGTCCTTCGGGTCCTCGACAAAGAAGCCCTTGCCGCCAAAGGCGTCCATGACCTTGTCATAGCGGGCGCCGTAGATCAGCGTGTTCGGCCGCATGTTGAACATCGGGTTGTCCGGGATTTCCTCCATGCCCGGGCCGATGCCGCCATTGTTCAAGACGACGATTTTGACGGGAAGATTGTAGCGGCAGAGCGTCTCCATCTCCATGCCGGAGAAGCCGATCGCCGAGTCGCCCGAGAGATGGATGACCGGGCGGTCGGGGTGCACGACGGCGGCGGCGATCGCCTGCCCGAGCCCCAGCCCCATCGTGCCATAGGTGCCGGCGTTGAGGCAGGCCTTGGCGCTGAACACCGGCAGCATCGTCAGCCCGATATCCATGGTACCCGCACCCTCGGCCGACAGGATCGAGTTCTTCGGCATCCACGCGGCGATGTCCTTGAAGGCGCGGTAGTAGGTCGCCGGCGCGCTGTCGTCGTCGATCTGCGGCTTGATCTGCGCGGCGTTCTCGGCCGCCTTTTTGGCGATCATCTGGCGCCACTGCGATTCCTTCGGATGGAACCACTGGCGCCCGCCGAGCGCCTGGTTCAGCTGCTGCATGATCGCCTTGCCGTCGCCGACCAGCGCCACCTCGGTCGCCTTGTTATGGCCGATCTCCTCGGGCGCGATATCGAGCTGGATGACCTTCATGTCCTTGGCGTAGCGCGGCGGCTGGCCAAAATGGAAGATCCAGTTGAAGCGCGCGCCCATCAGGAACACGACATCGGCGTTCTGCAACGCGAGCGTGCGCGCGGCCGCAACCGATAGCGGATGGTCGTCGGGCATGATCCCCTTGCCCATCGGCGAGCGCAGGAAGGGCAATTGCGTCTTTTCGATAAAGGAGCGCACCTCGCTCTCGGCATTGGCCCAGGCCATCCCCTTGCCGACCAGAACGAGCGGCCGCTCGGCGCGTTCGAGCAGCCCCAAGGCCTGCTCGATATTCTCCTGGGGTGCGATCGTGCGCGGCGGATCGGGGGCCTTCTGCACCTCTATGATGTTTTTTTCGTCGCACCTGCCGGTGATGATGTTGTCCGGCATATCGAGATAGCAGGCGCCGGGCCGGCCATAGATTGCATGCCGGGTCGCCATCTCGACGTAATAGGGAATGCGCTCGACCGTATCGATCGCATGCGCGAATTTGCAGAACGGCGAGGCGATCACCACCTGGCGCTCTTCCTGAAAGGCGCCCATGCCGCCGCGGTAGGTCTCCGAGGCGCCGCCGATCAGGATCATCGGCCAGCAATTCTGCTGCGCGTCGGCAAGACCGGCGAGACCGTGCACGACGCCGGGGCCGGTGACGACGATGCAGGCGCCAGGACGCCCGGTCAGATAGCCGTAGGCGCGCGCCGCATAGGAGGCGGCCTGCTCGTTGCGCATGCCGACATAGGCGACACCTTCCTTTTGCGCCGCCGCCGCGATTGGACCGACGGGAAACCCGACGACCCCGAACAAGTGATTGATGCCCTGCTGTTTGAGGCTCCTGGCGATCAGGGTGGCGCCGTCGATCTCAGCCATGTTTCTCTCCCGTCATCTGGGCGGACCCCGACCGATGTGCGAGACGCCGCCGGGCCCGGTTGTCGAAGAGGTCTGCGGCGAGACATTACGCATTTATCGCCGGCGGCGAAAAGGGCTAAGCGGGTCGGGAATGGCCGTCCGGCGGATTTGCCGGCCGGATTTGCGCGGCCGATCGACGCGACGGGTCAGCCGCCGGTGGTGATCGCGTCCGAGCCCTCGATGCGCTGGGCGAGTGCGGCGGCAAGAAACCGGTCAATATCACCGTCGAGCACGGCGCCGGAATTGGCGGTCTCGACCCCGGTGCGCAAATCCTTGACCATCTGATAGGGCTGCAGCACGTAGGAGCGGATCTGGTGGCCCCAGCCAATCTCGGTCTTGGTCGCGTTCTGCGCGTCGGTCACCGCCTCGCGGCGCTGCAGCTCGGCCTCGTAGAGCCGGGCGCGCAGCATCGCAAAGGCATGCGCCCGGTTCTGGTGCTGCGAGCGCTCGCTCTGGCACTGCACGACGATGCTGCTCGGGAGGTGGGTGATGCGCACCGCGCTGTCGGTCTTGTTGACGTGCTGCCCGCCCGCCCCCGACGAGCGATAGGTGTCGATGCGCAGATCCTTGTCGTCGATCTCCACCTCGATCTTGTCGTCCACCACCGGATAGACCCAGACCGAGGCGAAGCTGGTGTGGCGGCGGTCGTTCGAATCGAAGGGCGAGATGCGCACCAGGCGATGCACGCCGCTCTCCGTCTTCAGCCAGCCATAGGCATCGGCGCCTGCGACACGGATCGTCGCCGATTTGACCCCGGCCTCCTCGCCGCCGCTTTCTTCCAGCCACTCGGTCTTGTAGTCATGCGCCTCGGCCCAGCGCACATACATGCGCAACAGCATCTCGGCCCAGTCCTGCGCCTCGGTGCCGCCAGCTCCGGCATGCACCTCGAGATAGCAGTCATTGCCGTCGGCCTCGCCCGACAGCAGGCTTTCGAGCTCGCGCCGGGCGGCTTCGGCATGCAATTTGCCGAGGCTCGCCTCGGCCTCGGCAACGACCGCCGCTTCGCCCTCGGCCTCGCCCATGCGGATCAGCTCGAGCGTGTCCTCGACCTCGCGCTCGATACGCTTGTAGCTGCCGATCGCCTGATCGAGCCGGGTGCGCTCGCGCAGCAATTTCTGCGCCGCAGCCGGGTCGTCCCACAGAAGCGGGTTCTCGGCCGCGGCGTTCAGCTCGGCAAGGCGCCTTGTCGCAACATCCCAGTCAAAGATGCCTCCTCAGCAGCGCCAGCGACTTTCTGATGTCGCCGGCTGCGGCTTCAATTTCGGCGCGCATGGCTCTGCTCCTTTGGTCGAACGGGTGGTCGGTTCCGGCGTTCCGGACCTCGCTGTGGCCGGACCTCGCTGTGGCCGGACCTCGCTGTGGCCGGACCTCGCTGTGGCCGGACCTCGCTGTGGCCGGACCTCGCTGTGGCCGGACCTCGCTGTGGCCGGACCTCGCTGTGACCGGACCTCGCTGTGACCGGGACTCGTTGTCGCTAATATAGGCCGCCGGTGCCCGCGCCGGGAGCGCTCCGCGCCGGCAGCATGGCGTTGCCGCCGGCCGACGGCGGCGCGGGCGCTCTACTGCCGACCGCATTGCTGCCGGCCGGGTCGCCTGCGGCATTGCTGCCGGCCGGGTCGCCCGCGGCATTGCTGCCGGCCGGGTCGCCCGCGGCATTGCTGCCGTCGCCACCAGCGTCGGCGCCGACCGGCGCCGCGACCACCGCCGAGGCGTCCTCGACATGATCGCTCGCCGGCCGCACGCGGTTTTCACCCGGCGCGGTGCCGGGCTTGTAAGCTTCGTAAATCGCCGGCCCGTCGCCGGTCATCGGCAGACCGGTGGCAGCGCTGACCCGGTAGAGCCGCATCCCGGGCGGGATGCGGAAATCGGTCGCCGGGGTATTTTTCAGCGCGGCGATCATGAAATCGCGAAAGATCGGGGCGGCGACGTGGCCACCGGTCTCGTCCTTGCCGAGGCTGCGCGGATCGTCGTAGCCGACATAGACACCGGCGGCGAGATCGGGGGTGAAGCCTTCGAACCACGCGTCACGATAGTCGTTGGTGGTCCCGGTCTTGCCGGCGATCGGCCGGCCCACCGCCTTGACCGCCTCACCAGTGCCGCGCTGCACCACCCCTTCCATCATCGTCACGACCTGATAGGCGGAGTCGGGGTCGGCCACCTGCTCGCGGGTGTCCGGGATCACCGGCACCGGCTGGTGGTGCCATGCGACATTGGTGCAGCCGTCGCAGGGCCGGTCGTCGGCCCGGTAGATCGTCTTGCCGTTCCGGTCCTGGACGCGGTCGATCACGGTCGGGGTGATGTGCTTGCCGCCATTGACCAGCATCGCATAGGCAGCGGTCAGCTTGAGCGGCGTCGTGGCGCCGGCGCCGAGGGTGATCGCATATTCGTGCGGCACGTGATCGAGAATGCCAAAGCGCTCGATGGTGTCGGCGATCGGCCCCATCCCGACCATCGTGGCGAGCCGCACCGTCAGCGTATCGATCGATTGCTCGAGCCCGATGCGCAGCGGGATCGGCCCGCGGAACTCGTTGTGCTCATAATTGGTCGGAGTCCACATCGGCAGCCCAGGGCCCTGCGGCAGCGAGATCGGCGCGTCGCTGACGCGAGTGGATGGCGTAAAGCCATGATCGAGCGCGGTCAGAAAGACGAACGGCTTGATCGCCGACCCGGTCTGACGATAGGCCTGGGTGGCGCGGTCGAACTGGCTGATCGCAAAGCTGAAGCCGCCGCTCAGCGCCAGCACCCGGCCGGTGTGCGGGTCGATCACGACCAGCGCGCCCGACACTTCCGGTACCTGGCACAGGGTAAAGGTTCCCGGCCTGACAACAGCCGCAACCGCGGCCGGCTTTGGCTTTTTTGCCGAGCCCGGCCCCGTCTCGTCTGATGCTCCGGTCGCCGGCGCCGTTTCGACCGGCGCCACCATGACCACGTCACCCGCCTTGACGACGTTGCCGGCGGCCCGCGGGAACGGACCGAGACTGCCATTGCCGTAGCGCGGCCGCGCCCAGCGCATCTGCGAAAAGGGGATCGTCCCGGTGTCGCCGTCGGCAAAACCGATCGCCGCGGCACCGGGTGTCGTGCGCAGCACGACGGCGAGGCGCCAGCCGACATCGGTCACGACCCCTGGCACTGCGACTTTGCCGAGCGCCGTCGCCCAGTCGCCTTTCGGATCGATATGGGCGATGTCGCCGCGCCAGCCCTCATGGGCATGGTCATAGGCGATCAGACCGTGGCGCATCGCCATGTCGGCATCGGCCTGCAGGCGCGGATCGAGACTGGTGCGGACCGACAGCCCGGCTTCGTAGAGCGCCTTTTCGCCGTAGCGAGCCAGCAATTCGCGCCGCACCTCTTCGGCATAGTACGGCGCCTTGACGAAATCCGCCTCCTGCCGATGGTGCAGCAGCAAGGGCTCCGCCTTGGCCGTCGCGGCCGCCGCCCGGCTGATATAGCCGTCATCGGCCATGCGGTCGAGCACCCAGTCGCGGCGCGCCGTTGCCGCCTGCGGGAAGCGTACCGGGTTGTAGCGGTTCGGCGCCTTTGGCAGACCGCCGAGAAAAGCCGCCTCGCCGAGGCTCAGCTGGTCGAGCGATTTGTCGAAATAGGTGAGCGCCGCCGCCGCGACTCCATAAGCGCCCGAGCCGAGATAAATTTCGTTCAGATAAAGCTCGAGGATGCGATCCTTTGGCAGCACCGATTCGATCCGGGTGGCGAGCAAGATTTCCTTGATTTTTCGCGAAATCGACACCTCGTTCGTCAGCAGCATGTTCTTGGCCACCTGCTGGGTGATCGTCGAGGCGCCGATCGGCCGCCGCCCGCCGCGCAACCGGCCGATATCGGTAATCGAGGCGCGCAGGATCGATAGCGGGTCGATCCCGTGATGGCTGTAAAAGGTCTTGTCCTCGGCCGAAATAAAGGCGTCGGAAACCTGTTTCGGGATCGCCCCGATCGGTACGAACAGCCGGCGCTGGGTCGCGTATTCCGCCAGCAGCCGGCCGTCTCCCGCCTGAACCCGGGTCATGATCGGCGGCTGGTAATTCGCCAGCTGCTGGTAATCCGGCAGATCGCGACCGAAATACCAGATCGTGACACCGACAAAGCCGCAGCCGGCGATTGCCAGAATCACCGCGCAGACAAAAAGAAATCGGACCAGCTTGATCATCTGCTCGACGCGGCGCGATGCGGGCGTCCTTGTTGCCACTGATCGCCGCGACCTTCTAGGCCGCGCGGCAGCGCGTTATATGCGATTTTGCGGGAGCGGGTCCAAAGAAGTTTTGTCGCTGTCCCGAGGGGTGCGCCGGCCGAGCGATCGGGGACGGACGGTCCCCGCCGCGGAGGAAGGCATTGTCGGCGGAGGCTTCTCTCTATACATTATGCGCTGCGAGAGACCGCCGTCCAGCCGCCGGGCGCCGCGCCCGGCGGAGTGTCGCGCGACCGGCCCGCATGCCGGCGGCACCAGCCGCTGCGGCGGACCAAGCGCGGGACGGCATGATTGTCGGAACCCGAAGCCGCCCCTGACGCATCCCGCCATGGCCGATATCGCATCGTCACCAACAGGCCCGAGTCGCAGCGTGACCGGCTTCCTTGCACACGGGATCGCGCCGCCGGCCGACTTTCGCACGGCCAGGGCAGCGCGCCGCGGAGTTACGCCAGAATGGCAAAGCGCATGCTCATCGACGCCACCCATCCGGAAGAGACCCGGGTCGTAGTGGTCAATGGCAATCGTCTGGAAGAATTTGATTTTGAGTCCTCCACAAAACAGCAAGTAAAAGGAAACATCTATCTAGCGAAAGTTACGCGGGTCGAGCCGTCTCTGCAGGCGGCATTTGTCGAATATGGGGGAAACCGGCACGGATTTCTCGCCTTCAGCGAGATCCATCCTGACTATTTCAGAATTCCGGTGGCAGATCGAGACCCGGCCGGAAGCAACACTCATTACGCGAACGCCGACGCGGTCGAGATACTCGACGGGACCGCCGAAGATACCGGGGTGCCACTGGCGGCGGCGTTGCCCGATCCGGTGGTGATCATCGCAGCACCGAGCCGCGACGATGCTGCCGCCGCAGATCCTGTGGCAGACCGGATGGAGCGCGGTGAGCCGTCGGCTGGCCGGCTGGCGCCCGGCGCGGACGACGCAGGGGACCGCGCAGCGGCCTGGTGGCCCACCACCGAAAGCGCCGTGAGCGAACCGGCGGGCGATGACACAACCAGCGCTCACACAAGGGGAGGTGATCCGGGCGCCGGCAATCCAGGCCGCAGCGACCCGGGCGGCGGCGACCCGGGCGCATCGGCCGATATCGGAATCGCCGCTCCGCGACCGCCGCTCATCGCGGACCAGGCCACCGGCGATGCGCCGGATCGTGACAAGGCCGATGCCGGCACGAAGGAAGAAGAGGTAGAAGGCGCTGCGGCTGATTTCGCAGCGCGCCGGGAGGAGGATGCGATCCGACCGGCCCCGGTCGCGTCGATTGCCGCGCCATCGGAGCGCGAAGCGGTTGTGGTCGCGACCACGCCGCAGCCGGATGAGCCAATCCGGGATGAGCCAATCCGGGATGAGCCAGTCTGGGATGAGCCGGCCGGTTATGCGCCGCTGCGCACCGCTGACGCCGTGATCGAGGCGCCGGCGGCGGCTACCATCGCTTGGACCTCAGCCCCGGACGCGGTTCACCGGGATACGATCGCCGCGGGTTTGGAAGAGATTGCCGCCGATCCAGCTGCCGTTGGCGGCGACAGCGGCGAGGCCGAAATCATCGAGACGATCGGCGGTGACGAGTTCGACGATGCCGAGCGCCAACGTTCGCACGCGCCCCGCCACTACAAGATCCAGGAGGTGACCAAGCGCCGGCAGATCATGCTGGTCCAAGTCACCAAAGAGGAGCGCGGCAACAAGGGTGCGGCGCTGACGACCTATCTGTCACTCGCCGGGCGCTATTGCGTCTTGATGCCGAATACGGCGCGCGGCGGCGGCGTTTCGCGCAAGATCACCAGCATCACCGATCGCCGCCGGCTGAAGGATATCCTGGAAGAGCTCGATATCCCGGACGGCATGGGCGTGATCGTGCGCACCGCCGGCGCCGAGCGCTCAAGAGCCGAAATCAAGCGCGACTATGAATACCTGTTGCGCCTGTGGAACGAAATCCGCGAGCTGACTTTGCAGTCAACCGCGCCGGCCGTGATCTATGAGGAAGGCAATCTGATCAAGCGGTCGATCCGCGATCTCTATACGCGTGACATCGACGAGGTGCTGGTCGAAGGCGAGGACGGCTACCGCACCGCCAAGTCTTTTATGAAAATGCTGATGCCGAGCCATGCCAAGCGGGTCCAGCCTTACCGCGACCTGGAGATCGGCCTTTTGCATCGCTTTCAGGTCGAAAGCCAGATCGATGCGATCCACTCGCCGATCGTTCAGCTGCGTTCGGGCGGCTACGTCGTGATTAACCAGACCGAGGCGCTGGTCGCGATCGATGTCAATTCCGGGCGTTCGACGCGCGAGCGCAACATCGAAGAGACGGCGCTGCGCACCAACCTCGAAGCCGCCGAAGAAATCGCGCGCCAGCTGCGGCTGCGCGATCTCGCCGGGCTCATCGTAATCGACTTTATCGATATGGAGGAGCACCGCAACCAGGGTGCTGTGGAACGGCGGCTCAAGGACGCGCTGAAAAACGAGCGCGCCCGCATTCAGGTGGGCCGGATCAGCCCGTTCGGACTGCTGGAAATGTCGCGCCAGCGGCTTCGGCCGTCGCTGGTCGAGGCTTCGACCCAGCCCTGCCCGCATTGCGGCGGAACCGGCTTCATCCGCTCGACCGAATCGGCCGCACTCTATGTGCTACGCTCGATCGAAGAAGAGGGGATGCGCCGCCGCTCGGCCGAAGTCTGCGTCTATGTGCCCACCGCCGTCGCGCTCTATATCCTCAACCACAAGCGCGATTCTTTGGCGCAGCTCGAAGCGCGCTACGGTGTCCACGTGCTCGTGGCCCGCGATGATGCGCTGATCCCGCCGGCCTTTCGTCTCGAAAGGCTGCGTGCCTACGAGCCCGGGGAGGTGGCGGCGCCGGTTGTGCCGCTGCCGCTGACCCAGCTGGCGGAGATCAGTGACGAAGAGCCGGACGAGGAGCCGGACGAAGAGGAGGATGACGGCGACAGTGTGACCGGCGCGGCCGAGCGACGGGACCCCGACGACGAGGATCGCGGCCGGGCCCGGCGGCGGCGCCGGCGGCGGCGGCGGCACGAGGACGAGCGCGGGACAGCGG
>JBOHME010000022.1:0-44534 GCA_050729795.1 Allostellaceae bacterium
GATCTGACCAGGTTCCCGCCAAAAGTGGCGCTGGCCGCCCGCGCCGCCGGCATCACCAGCTTTCAGATGTATATGTCGGAGGTGTTGCTGTCGGTGATCTTCTCGGGCGTGCTCGAGCATCATCCCGGCATCAAGCTCGTGATCGGTGAGGCCGGCACCGGCTGGATCCCGTATATCCTGCAGCGCATGGACGCCGAGTGGGAAGACCAGTTCAAGGCGCTCGATCTGAAGATGCCGCCCAGCGAATACTGGCGGCGGCAATGCTACGCCACCTACCAGACCGATCCGATCGGGGTCAAACTCCTCGACGAGCTTGGCGAAGACAACATCATGTGGGGTTCGGACTTTCCGCATCCCGACGGGGTGTGGCCCGATTCGCAGGAATACATCGAGCGCGAGCTCGGTCAGCTGCCGGCCGCAACAAAACGCAAGATCGTCTGCGACAACGCCGCAAAGCTCTACCGCTTCGTCAATTGAGGCGGCGTCCGACCCAGAATCACATGCCTGCGCGGCGCGGCGCCAATGCCGCACCCGGCCACTGATCGGGGCGCGCGCGGCGGTATTGCGGCGGAAACGCGGCATCGGCGCCGAGCGCTTCGGCGGCATGCCAGGCCCAGCGCGGATCGTCGAGAAAACCGCGGGCGAGCGCCACGCAATCGGCGTGGCCCGCGGCGACGATTGCCTCGGCCTGCGCGGGCGCCAGGATCATCCCCACGGCTTGCACGACGATGCCGCTCGCCTCTTTGACCGCCGCGGCGAACGGCACCTGATAGCCGGGCGTTGGCGCGACACGGGCTTGCGGGCTGATGCCGCCCGACGACACGCACGCATAGTCGAACCCGATCGCGCGCAGCTCGCTGGCGAAAACACCAGCCTCCGCCGGGGTAATGCCGCCGGCGATCCAGTCGGACCCGGTGATCCGCATGCCAAGCGCCCGGTCGCGCGGCCACACCGCACGCATCGCCGCCGCCACCTCGAGCGGAAAGCGCATGCGGTTGGCGAGGCTGCCGCCATACCCGTCGTCGCGCCGGTTGGCGATCGGCGACAGAAAGCTGTGCAGCAGAAAGCCATGCGCGCCGAGCAGCTCGACAAGGTCGAAGCCGAGCCGCAATGCGCGTCGGGACGCCTGCACATGAGCCTCGCGGATGCGGGTGAGCCCCGCCTCGTCGAGCGCCTCGGGCGCCGGCCACTGCGCGTCGAACGGGATCGCCGATGGCGCCAGGGTCTGCCAGGCGGCGTCTTTGCGAGCGAGCGGGCCGCCGCCATGCCACGGCAGCCGCGCCGAGCCCTTGCGGCCGGCATGCGCAATCTGGATGCCGAGCCGGGTAGTGCCCCAGCGCCGGCAGAGCGCGATAATTTGCGCCAGCGCCGCCTCGTTCGCATCGCTATAGAGGCCGAGGCAGCCATGGCTGATCCGGCCCTCCGGCTCGACCGCGGTCTGCTCGACGACTACGAGACCAGCGCCCGACATCGACAGAGCGCCGAGATGCTGCAGGTGCCAGTCATTGGCCGATCCCTGCTCGGCACTGTACTGGCACATCGGCGACACCGCGATGCGGTTTGAGAGCGTAAGCCCGCCGAGCGGGAGCGGCTCGAACAGGTGGCTCTTCGTCATTGATGCCCCATTTGGTTTGCCTGACCGAGCAGCACGTCCTGCAGCACGACGGCGTCGTTGTGCACCGTGTCGCGCGCGCCATAAACGAGCGTGACAGGGCCTTGCGCGACAAGCCGGCGCAGCATCTCGAGCGGCTCCGGATGGCGCATCAGCTCGGCCGTGTAGGCCCGGCGGAACTGCTCCCAGCGGGCGGGATCATGGCCGAACCAGCGGCGCAGCTCGGTGCTCGGTGCCAGCTCGCGCAACCAGTGGTCGATCGCCGCCCGCTCCTTCGAAACACCTCGCGGCCACAGCCGATCGACCAGCACGCGGGTTCCGTCGCCCTCCTCGGGCGCCTCGTAGGCCCGCTTGAGACGGATCGCGAACGGCATCACTGGACCGGCCTCAGCTCCCGCCGCGTTCGGCGAGCTGACGGCGCAGTGCCCTCGTCTCCTCGAAGCGCTTGGTGACGTCGCGCAGGATGGCGCCGATCCCGATCATCCGGCCGTCCGCATCGTGAAACGGCAGCACCGTGAACTCGACCGAGATGCGGGTGCCGTCCTTGCGCAACGCCGGGACTGCTAGGATGTCACCAGCGCCATAGCGGGTCTCGCCGGTGCGCATGGTCTGGTTAAAGCCGGTCCAATGGCGCGCCCGCAGGCCCTCGGGGATTATGATGTCGAGCGACTGGCCAACGGCCTCGGCTTCGGCAAACCCAAAGATGCGCTCAGCGCCGGTATTCCAGAACCGGATCATCCCCTCACCATCGGCATAGATCACCGCGTCCGGTGTCTCGCGCAGCAGGGTCCGGCAGAACTGGTCGAAATCGAACGCGGTGGTCATGGCTTGCCCCTTCCTGGATTGCGACGATGGTGCGGCCGGCCGGTGAATGCCGGGGCATCTTACACGCGGATCGCCAGCCCGCGGAACGCGTTGCCCGTATCGGATCGCGTGCTAAGCTGGAGGCCGTGATGCGGCCCAGGCTGGCCGTGATTGGCGAGGCAGGTTATGGCGCGCAGGCTCGTCCACAATCACTCTCATTGGGGCGCGTTCAGCGCCGTCGTCGAGGATGGCCGGATCGTGGGCGTCGAGCCCTTCGCCCTCGACCCGGACCCCTCGCCCCTGATCGCGTCGATCCCGGACGCGGTTCATGCGCCGACCCGTATCGCTGCCCCGATGGTGCGCGCGGGATGGCTCGAAGGTGCCACGGGAAACAGCGCCAAGCGGGGCCGCGACGCATTCGTGGCCGTCGGCTGGCCGCGCGCGCTCGACCTCGTCGCGGGCGAGATCGAGCGGGTGCGGCGCGAGCACGGTCCGGCGGCGATCCTCGGTGGCTCGCAAGGCTGGTCGTCGGCCGGTCTGTTTCACGAAGCGCGCGGGCAATTGCGCCGTTTTCTCGCTGCTGGCGGCGGTTTTGTCGACCAGACCAGCAATTACAGCTTTGGCACCGCATTGACCTTTCTGCCGCACATTCTCGGCAGCGCGCAGGCGGTCGCCGGGCCGCTGACCTCATGGTCGTCGATCGCCCGCAACACGCGGCTCTTTGTCATGTTCGGCGGCGCCAACCCCAAAAATACCCAGGTCGCCAAGGGCGGCTGCGCCTGGCACGGGACGAGCGGCGCGCTCGCCGCAGTGGCGCGAGCCGGGGTGCGCGTCGTCAATATCAGCCCGATCCGCGAGGACGGCCCGAACTCGGTCAATCCCGAGTGGATCGCGATCCGGCCGAATACCGACGCGGCTCTGATGCTCGCCCTCACCCACACGCTGATTGCCGAGGGCCGCCACGACGAAGCCTTTCTCACCCGCTATTGCGAGGGGTTTTCCCGGGTCCTGCCGTATTTGACCGGCGCTGCCGACGGCCAGCCGAAAGACGCCGCCTGGGCGCAGCGGATCACCGGGGTGGACGCCGGGACGATCCGCAGCTTGGCCCGGCTGATGGCGGCCGACCGGACGATGCTGACCGCCTCCTGGTCGCTGCAGCGCGCCGATCACGGCGAACAAGCCTATTGGGCGCTGGTGCTGCTCGCCGCCTGTCTCGGCCAGATCGGCCTGCCCGGCGGCGGGTTCGGGTTCGGGTATGGCTCGTCGGGCAACATCGCCGAGCCCCCGCCCCGGTTCGCGGGCCCGGCGATGCCGGCCCTGCGCAATCCCGCGGGGTTGGCGATCCCTGCCGCCCGCATCGCCGACTGTCTGCTGCATCCGGGCGAGCGCTACGATTACGACGGAAAAAGCGCCGGCTACCCGGATATCCGGCTGGTCTATTGGGCGGGCGGCAACCCGTTCCATCATCACCAGGATCTGAACCGGTTGCGGCGCGCCTGGCAGCGGCCACAGACGATCATCGTGCACGAGCCGTGGTGGACCGCGACCGCACGCCACGCCGACATCGTGCTGCCGGCGACGACATCGCTCGAACGCAATGACATCGGCTGCTCGCCGCGCGACCGGTTTGTCATCGCGATGCAGCAGGCGATTTCTCCGGTCGGTGAAGCGCGCAACGATTTCGACATCCTTCGGGCGCTCGCCGGTCGCCTCGGTGTCGAGGAGGCATTCAGCGAGGGCCGCGACGAGACCCTTTGGCTGCGTCACCTCTATGAGACTTTCCGCGACCGTGCGCACAGCAACCTCGTCCCCGAATTCGACGCATTCTGGGAAAAGGGCTGGGTCGAGCTGCCGCGGGCCGGTGATGAATACGTGCTGTTTGCCGATTTCCGCGTCGATCCGCAGCGCCACCCACTGCACACTCCATCGGGCCGGATCGAGCTCTATTCCGAGCGCATCGCCGGCTTCGGCTATGACGACTGCCCGCCGCACCCGACGTGGATCGAGCCGGCCGAATGGCTCGGCGCCGCGGTTGCCGAGCGCTTTTCCTTACATCTCGTGTCGAGCCAGCCGCGCGACAAACTGCACAGCCAGATGGATTGGGGACCGGTCAGCACCCGCGGCAAGATCGCCGGGCGCGAGGCGCTGGCGATCAACCCGGCCGACGCGCAGGCGCGTGGCATTGCAGCGGGCGATGTGGTCCGCGTCTTCAATGCGCGCGGCGCCTGCTATGCCGGTACCCTCGTGACCGATGCTGTGCGGCCTGGCGTCGTCCGGCTGTCCTGCGGCGCCTGGTACGATCCGGAGAGCGAAGCCGATGGTGCCGCTTGCGCCCACGGCAACGCCAACGTCTTGACCCGAGACCACGGGACCTCGCGGCTGAGTCAGGGGCCGAGTTCGGCGACGACACTCGTCGAAGTGGAGCGTGCCGCGGCACCGCCGCCGGTCGCGGCCTTCACGCCGCCGCGTATCGTCACCGACGCCATCTGACCGGAGCACGGCTTTCGCGGCGGCAAATCACCCGCCGCAGCGCGGACTGCGTTCTCCACCTCTCTTTTCGGGCCTCCCTTTTCGGGATGTTGGAAAAGCTCGGCAGCGGCACGGTCTCGCCATCACCATCGGGCGCATGCGCCGACAGCGCCCCGGGGGGCGAAGCCCTGCGCCTCGGCGAGCGTGACCAGTGCGGCGGCCGATGGTGATGGCGAGCGAGATTCGGCGAGCCCGACAAAAGTCATTTCCCGGCACTTTCAATCAGTCCATCGAGACTTTAGCTTCAGCCGGTGAGCCAGCTGCGGAGATCGCTATGCACAGCCATCGGGTGAACCCACACACGACCGCACCAGCGGCGATGACCGCGTTGCGTGCCGTCGAGACGTATCTGCACCAATCCGGGCTCGACCCGAACCTGATCGAGCTGGTCAAAATGCGCGCATCGCAAATCAATGGCTGCGCCTATTGTCTTGCGATGCACAGTGCCGCGCTGCGCAAGAACGGTGAGAGCGAGCAGCGCCTCTATCTGTTGGACGCCTGGCAGGAATCGTCACTCTACACATCTCGGGAACGGGCGGCGCTGGCGTGGACCGAGGCGGTGACGCGGATCGCCGAGACCCACGCGCCCGACGCCGCTTATGACGAGGTACGCCGGGAGTTCAACGACAAGGAGGTGGCCGATCTGACGATCCTGATCAGCATGATCAATTTGTGGAACCGGCTGGCAATCAGCATGCGCTACGAGCACACCGTGGATCGGGCGGCATGAGCGAGCTCACGCTGCGCCATGCCGAAACTGATCCCGAGGTTGCCGCCTGCTTTCCGGTCATGGTGCAGCTGCGGCCGCACCTGACGGGTCCTGACGAGCTGATCGCGCGGCTCGCCCGCCAGCGGGAGGCCGGCTATCGCCTGCTGGCGGCATGGCGCGACGGCACGCCGGTCGGGCTTGCCGGCTACCGCACCGAAGAGAACCTGATCCACGGCCGGTTTTTATATCTCGATGATCTGGTGACCGATGCCGCCCTGCGCAGCGGTGGGATCGGTGCCCGGCTGATCGATGCGGTCGCGGCCGAGGGGCAGCGTCTCGGCTGCCGGCGACTGGTGCTCGACACCGGCCTCGACAACGTGCTCGCCCACCGCTTCTACTATCGGCAGCGCATGCTGGCGCGAGCCTTGCGCTTCAGCCGCGACATCGCTGCGTCATGAGTGCGATCCTGCAGATCCTGGTGAGTCCGCAGCCCCATTCGGTGAGCCGGCGGATGGCGCGCGAGATTACCGCCCGGATCGTCACGTTGCGCCCCGGCGCGCGGGTCATCGAGCGCGACCTCGGCGCGGCACCACCGCCGCATCCCGATCTCGCGCTCTATGAGGCGATCCTGTCGCCGACGCCGGACGACGATCCGCGCTTCGCCCTCTCGGAAGAACTGATCGCCGAGCTCGAAGCCGCCGATTTTGTCGTGATCGGCACGCCGATGAACAATTTCACGGTGCCATCCTCGCTGAAGGCGTGGGTCGACCATATCGTGCGCATCCGCCGCACCTTCCGCTCGACCCCCGAAGGCAAGATCGGGATGTTGCACGACCGGCCGCTTGTTGTCGTCAGCGCTCATGGCGGCTATTGCGGCGATATCCCGCCTGGCCAGCCCGATTTTCTGACCCCCTATTTGCGCGCGATCTTTCACACGATCGGCATCGACAGCGTGGAATTCATCCGGCTCGAAGGGGTTACCCGCGGGCCCGACTCCCTCGCCCGGGCACTCGACAACGCCTATGGCTGGATCGACACCCGCCTCCCTCGGCTGATCGCGCAGAGCTGAACCTGATCGGGTGCGGGAGCTTACCGGGAATGCCGACGATCGAGCGCGACACTTCGCTGCTGCTGCTGGTGGATTTCCAGGCGCGGCTGATGCCGGCAATCGAGGATGCGGATGCGGTGCTGCGAAATGCCCGCCGCCTGCTCGACGCGGCCCAGCTGCTTCGGGTGCCGATCCTGCTGACCGAGCAGAACGCTCCGGGTCTCGGCGCCACGGTCCCGGAACTGCGGCCCGAGGGCGTCGGCATCGCGCACAAGATGACGTTCGATGCGTGCTGCGCGCCCGGTTTTCTCGATCGCGTGCCGACGGGCCGCGCGCTGATCGTCGGCGGCTGCGAAACCCATGTCTGCGTTCTGCAGAGCGTGCTCGGGCTGCTATCCTGCGGCCGCCAGGTGTTTCTGGTACGCGACGCGGTCGGGTCGCGTCGGGCCGAAAGCAAGGAAACCGCGATCGCGCGAATGGCGGGTAACGGTGCCGAGATCGTCACGACCGAGATGGTGCTGTTCGAATGGCTCGGGACCGCCGAGGATGCGCGGTTGCACGATCTGTTGGCGCTGATCAAATAGCCGCGACGGTCGGTCCACCCGAAAACAGGGCAGGGTCGCCGGCTGGGTTCTTGACATCCCCTTGGTTCTGAGGGGCAATCCGTGGTGGCAGCCGCCGGGTGCGGGATGCGATCTGCGCCATCGCGGCGCGAACCGAGGGGAGCCGCCATGGCAGCAGCCGGAACCGCCGGAAAGGAAGCGCCGCTCGAAACCTGTCTTGCCGGGCTGCTCGATCGGTTCGGGATCGGTGCGGCTCATTTTGCCGGGCGCGGCTGCGCCGATCTGCGCGGGTTTGCGGCGACCTATCCGGAGCGCATCGCTTCCTTGACACTGCTCTGTCCGGCGGTCCTCGACACCCCGGCGCTCGCACCGCTCGGCGCGCGCGTGCTGGTCGTCACCGGTGATCACGGGCCGGGACCGCGCCGGGTTCGCGCCGGGCTCTCGGAGCTGCGCCAGGCGGCCTCGGTGGTGCTCGATGACTATGCGGGACACACTTGGGCGGATGTCGCGGCCGAGCGCCGCGAGCGGATCGCCACCGCGATCGGCGAATTTCTCGCGCACCGCCAGATTTTGCCGGCGAGCGGTGCCACGGAGCAGGACGGCGAGCTCAATGGCATCTCGTTCCGCCGGCGCGGCGAAGGGCCGCCACTGGTGCTGCTGCCGCTCGACCTGTCGCCAAGCCAATGGGAGCCGCTGATCCCGACGCTCGCGGCGCGCTACAGCACGCTCACCCTGGGTGGGGCGCGGCTCGGCAGTGTCGCGAGCCTCGAAGAGCGCGGCTGCTCGGGCTATATCGGCGTGGTTCGCGGGCTGCTCGACGCGCTGGCGCTCCAGCCGGGCGAGAGCGTGCTCGAAGTCGGCTGCGGCTCCGGTGTCATCATGCGCGAGTTGGCGCGGCGCACCGGCGGCGCCAATCGCCTGATCGGCCGTGACATGAGCTCCTATTTGCTGGGCGAGGCGCGAGCCTTGGCCCGGCGCGAGGGTCTGCTCGACCGGATCGATTTTGGCGAAGGCCGCGCCGAAGCGCTGCCATTGGCGGATGGCGCCGTTGATGTCGCGCTGTCCTCGACCGTGTTCGAGGAGGGCGACGCGGACCTGATGCTGCGCGAGATCGTGCGGGTCACACGACCCGGCGGGCGGGTCGGCATCGTCGTCCGCGCCGTCGATATGCCGTTCTGGGTCAATCTGCCGCTCGATCCGGCGCTCAAGGCCAAGGTCGATGCGCCCAACATGATCGGCGGCGGCATGGCCCCAAAGGGCGTTGCCGATGCGAGCCTCTACCGGCGCCTGCGCGCGCTCGGGCTCGGCGGCTTGCGGTGCTTTCCGCAGCTCGTCTCAGTCGTGCCCGGATCAGAGCGCATCGAGCGCTACCAGCAGCAAATCCTCGCAGCACTGACCCCGGCCGAAACCGAAGCCTGGCATCGCGCCGTCGCCGAAGCCGAGCGCGACGGAACATTCTTTATCGCCCAGGCCTATCATTGCGCGGTCGGGCAGAAGCCGCCGCGAGCCGACCCACAAGCCGGGCCGCGGTAGCAGCCGCGAAAGTTTCGGGGCCGAAGCGCCAGACCCACACCCAGGAGCACGCGTCATGCCGCGTCTGAATTTCGGTGCCTTTCTTGCCCCGCATCATCCGGTCGGCGAAAACCCGCTGCTGCAGTTCCGCCGCGATCTCGATCTCGTCGAGCAGCTCGACCGGCTCGGCTACGACGAATTCTGGTGCGGCGAGCACCATTCGAGCGGCTGGGAGATGATCGGCTCTCCGGAGATGTTTCTCGCCGCGGCGGGCGAGCGCTCGAGGCGCATCAAGCTCGCCACCGGGGTCGTCTCGCTGCCCTACCATCACCCGTTCAATGTCGCCCAGCGCATGGTCCAGCTCGACTGGATGACCGGCGGGCGGGCGATCTTCGGCTCGGGCCCGGGCGCGCTCGCTTCTGACGCGCATACGCTCGGGATCGACCCGATGCTGCAGCGCGACCGCCAGGACGAGGCGATCGGCATCATCCGCCGGCTGTTCCGCGGCGAGCGGGTGACCGCGAAGAGCGACTGGTTCACGATGCAGGATGCGGCACTGCAGCTGCTGCCGCTGCAGGAGGAGATGCCGTTCGCGGTCGCCTCGCAGATCAGCCCGTCCGGCATGACGCTCGCCGGCAAGCACGGCATCGGCGTGATCTCGATCGGCTCGATGTCGAGCGAGGGTCTGAATTCGCTGCCGACGCAGTGGGGTTTTGCCGAGGCCGCGGCCACAAAGCACGGCACCACGGTCGATCGCCGCGACTGGCGCGTGCTGCTCTCCTGGCACATCGCCGAAACCCGCGAGCAGGCGCGGGAAGAGGCGCGTCACGGTCTGTTGCGCCACCACAACCAATACATCGTCGGCACATTGCAGCGGCCGGGTGCGAAGCCGTTCACCGATCCCGACGAGGCGGTGGACAAGACCGCGTTCACCGACGCCGCGTCGGCGACGATCGGCACGCCCGACGATCTGGTGGCGCGGATCAAATCGGTGCTCGAAGTGAGCGGCGGTTTTGGCACCGTGGTCGGTTTTGTGCACGACTGGGCCAACCCGGAGAATACGCGGCGCAGCTGGGACCTGGTGGCGCGCTATGTGGTGCCGGAGATCAATGGCTACCTTGCTGGTCTGCGCCAATCGCAGCAATTCGTCGCCACCAATCGCGGCGTCTTCGACCGCGCCAAGGAAGCGATCATGGCAAAGATCACCGAGAATGATGCGGCGCGCGCCGCGCTTGCGGTGACCAAGGGATCGCGGCTCGGCGATGTGGCCTCGGCCAGCAACCTGCCCGATCTCGACCAGGCGCGGGAGCGGGCCGCAACCCGATAAACCGCCGCAACCCGATAAACCGCCGCAACGCGCTGACCTAAAGCACGCCGGTCGGACGCGGCGGCTATTTGGTCCCGAACAGGCGGTCACCGGCATCACCGAGACCCGGCAGGATATAGCCGTGTCCATCGAGACAGCGGTCGAGTGCCGCGGCGACGATCGTGACTTCGGGAAAGACGCCGAGGACGTTGTCCACCCCTTCGGGCGCGGCGACGAGGCAAACGATCCTGATCGAGCGCGCCCGCAGCTCGACCAGACGCGACACCGCGGCAACCGCCGAATTGCCGGTGGCCAGCATCGGGTCGACCAGGATCACGTCGCGCTCGGCCAGATCGTCGGGAAGCTTCAGATAGTATTCGATCGGCTGCAGGGTGCGCGGATCGCGATAGATGCCGATATGGCCGACCCGCGCCGACGGCAGGAGGTCGAGCATGCCGTCGAGAATGCCATTGCCGGCGCGCAGGATCGACACGAGGCAGAGCTTTTTGCCGGCGAGCAGCGGGAACCGGCCGCGTTCGAGCGGCGTGTCGATCTCAGCCGGCTCGAGCGGCAGCTCACGCGTCGCCTCGTAAGCCAGCAGCAGCGCGATCTCGCGCAGCAGGCGGCGGAATTCAGCGGTCGAAGTGTTGCGGTCGCGCATCAGCGACAGCTTGTGCTGGACCAGAGGATGGTCGACGACAGTCAGCCTTTCTCGTTCTGTCACGTTCGCGCTCCAGGTCAGGTGATGACAACTTGCCGAATAAGCCGGGTTGCCGAATAAGCCGGGTTGCCGAATAAGCCGGGTTGCCGAATAAGCCGGGTTGCCGAATAAGCCGGGTTGCCGAATAAGCCGGGTCGCCGAGGAACCGCCCGCCCGCGATCGCGCCCGCCGCAATCGCGCCGCTCCCTGACCGCGGAACATTTCCCTCGGGGCGACCGTTTGCCGGGCACCGGTCGCGCTATTGATTGGGAGCGCCATCGCTATCTACTGAGCCGCGACCGAGATTGAAGAGGGTTTCCGGCGAGAGCGCCACGACCGCGAGGTGACGTGTGCTCGCTGCGATCGTCCACCAGATCCTCGCGACTTGGGGATATTACGCCGTCTTCGCGTTTACCGCGCTGGAAGGCTTTGGATTTTTCTTCGTGCCGGGCGAGACCATACTGATCACGGCAGCGATCGCCTCGGCCGGTGTCTTTGCCAAGGGGACGCAGCACCTCGAAATCGTCTGGGTGCTCGCCTGCGCCATCTGCGGTGCTATCCTCGGCGACAATGTATCCTTTGGCCTTGGGCAGGTTCTGGGGTTCCCGTTTCTCAACCGTTACGGGCACATTATCAAGCTGGACCTCAAAAGATTAAAATTTGTTCAATATCTCTATTTGCGCTATGGACGCCCAATCGTCTTTGTCGGCCGGTTTGTCATGGTGCTGCGCGCCTGGGAGTCGTTTCTGGCCGGCGCCAACGCGATGGCGTGGACCCGGTTCGCGCCGACCAATGCGGCGGCTATCATCGTCTGGGCTGGCATCTGGGGTGGCGGAGCCTATGCTCTGGGACAGGCGTCGGAACGTATCCTGTGGCCGCTCACGATCGCGATCGCCGTGGCTATCTCGGCGCTGATGATCATCGGCTGGATCCATTTCCGCAGGCACGAGGACCAGCTCGTCTCGATAGCCGACAAAGCACTGCCGGGCCCGTTGCGGGCTCGTCGCGCGAGGGGCGGCCAGGCCTCCGCCACAAACCGGGCGCCGGCGCCGAGCAGGGGCGATTGAGCACGGCGACCAGCGCCCACGATCGTCGCGCCTCTAAAACACGGTGCCGTCGCTCGTGATGTCGAAAGGCGGGCGCCCATCGGGCCGGCGCGCGAAGGCGATTTCGCGGCCCGCCGCCCAGCTGCCGCCTTCCAGCACGCAGGCGAGCGGGAATTCGTCTTCGCTCTTGCTGAGCCGCGCGCGCACCCGCGGCGCCAGGCGATCGAGCAAGGCGACGGTGAGCGCGCGCCACTCGACGACCGGCTCGCTCGCCGCATCGAGCACCCGGGTCGCCAGCGCCCGATCGCGCGGTATCACGACCCCGCAATCGACGAACAGCCCGCCGTTGCGATACTCGGCGAGCCCGGTCAGCGCGTCGAGCCCGGCGATTTCGACACCGCCGGCCTGCAGCGGCTCGATCAGCGAGTAGGCAAGCCATTGCGACAGCTTGTGAAACGGCACGAGGCCGTCGCCCGGCACCGCGCGGTGGCGGCCGCAATCGCCAAGCGGCACCTTGTCGATGCTGATGCGTCCCGGCCAGATCGGCCCGAGCTCATGGAGGAGAATCTGCAAGATTTCCGCCGCAGCAACCGGCCGGTCCAATCCCCGCCAGTAATCGTAGAGGTGCCCAGGCCGCGGCGGCCGGCCGAACCTCACCGGATCGGCCGCGCACACCTCGCCCAACCCCCGCAGCAAGCGGGCGCGGCTTTCGAGCCCGGGCAACTCGTTGCCGGGTCCGTGCTGCAACGCCTCGCCCAGCGTTTCGGTCGTGATCGCCTGCAATGCCGCGGCATCGGCGCGCCACGGATCGCCGCGGTCGGCGGAAAACCCGCCATGCTGCATCGCCCGCAAGCTCGCCACCGCCAGCCCTTCCGAGCGCCGCAGCACGCGGCCGGTCTCCGCTTCGCAAAACCGCCATAGCGGCCCGGCCCCGGCATCGAGCAGGACCGAGACGACGGCAAGATCGAGGCGCGCCCGTGCCTGCTCGGCGATCTCGGCGGCGGGCGCTACCAGTGCCGCACGATCGATCCCAGCGGCGCAGAAGTGACGCCAGCGGCTGTGATAGGGGACGGCGAGATCCGGGTAGCGCCGCCGGGTCAGCGACGCGACGTGATCGGCGACAGCGTCGAGCTGCGCGCAATCGAGCCGAAAATGCGGGGTTTCGTCCCGCCTAGCTGCGGCAAAGACGGTCTCACAGCGCTGCCGCACCGCCGCGGCGCTCAGCAGTGCCTGTGACCGGCACCGCGCCGTCATTCGCCGAGGTCACGCCCCTTGACGCGATGCAACAGAGCCGCATTGGGGATACCCGATGGCGCGAAGTACCCCGCCGCCTTTTTGGCCTCGATCTCGACTGCCGCATCGAGCGGCACCAGCCGGTCCGGGATCGCGACCTGCTCGACCACCGCGATTCCCTGTGCTTCGAGTGCTGCCCGCTTGCTGTTCGACATCGACACCCAGCGGTCGATGCGGCGGATACCGAGCCAATGGATTACATCGGGCATCAACTCCTGAAATCGCAGATCCTGCACGCCGGCGACGCATTCAGTGCGCTGAAAATAGGTGTCGGCGCGATCTCCGCCCGGCTGCCGCTTGCGCGCGTTGTAGACAAGGAATTTGGTAACCTCGCCGAGCGCCCGGCCCTCCTTGCGATTGTAGACGATAACCCCGACCCCGCCCTTCTGCGCGGTCGCCGTGCACACCTCGATGCCATGCGCGAGATAGGGCCGGCAGGTGCAGATATCGGAGCCGAACACATCCGAACCATTGCATTCATCGTGGACGCGGCAGGCGATCACGGTCTCGGGCGCGGCGATCCGCGCGACCTCCCCGAACAGGTAGATCGTCGTGCCGCCGATCGGCGGCAGCAGAACTTCGAGATCGGGCCGGGTGACGAGATCGGGAAACATCCCGCCGGTTTCTTCGAACAGGCTGCGTCGCAGCTCGCTCTCGGCGACCCCGAAGCGGGCGGCGAGCCCCGGCAGATGCCAGACCGGGTCGATCGCCGCCTTGGTCACGCGGATTTCACCGTTGTCGAGCAGCACCCTGCCATCCGGGCGCAGCACGCCCTGAGACATCAGCTGGGCGATCTCGGGCATCGCGATCCGCGCCGTCGTGATCGCGATGGTCGGACGGATATCGAGCCCGGACCTGATCGCATCGCCAAACACCTCGCCGACGAGGTGTCCCCATGGATCGAGCGAGACGATCATCGCGGGATCGGCCCATGACGGGTTTGGCGCGATCACGACGGCAGGAGCCGTGTCGGTCAGATCCGGGCGATGGTCACGGGCCAATGCCCGGGTCGCCACGGCCAGAGCCCGATAGATGCCATAGCCGCCGGAATAAGCGCCGATCGCGTTGCGCTGGCCGGGCGCGGCCGGGCTCGCAACCACCGGTCCGCGGGCGGCCGCGTCGGCAGCGCCCCACCGTAGCCGGGTGGCGCCGAGACCGGCGCTGCCGGGATGGGAGGTAAGCCGGATATGGCGGGGAACCGGATGCTCCATACTCATTCCCGCCGGCGCTCAGCCGAAGTAGCATCAGATGGGTTGGGTCGGGCGAAACCGCAACACTTCACATCGGCCGCTGCGGGCGGCGAGCGATCCGAAGAAACCGGCGATTGAACCTGTCGGGGCTCGGCGCTGTTCGAAAAGGACCAGAACATGAGGGACGCGAGATGAGACCGATCCTGTTGTCAACCGCCGCCTGCGCACTTCTGCTCGCCGGCGCGGTCTCGGCGCCGCCGGCGCAGGCCAAAGGCTGCATCAAAGGAGCTGTCGTCGGCGGTGTCGCCGGGCATTATGCGCATCATCATGCCGTGCTCGGCGCGGTCGGCGGCTGCATTGTCGGCCACCATCTGGCGAGCAAGCATGCCAAGGAGGAAAAGGCTCACGAGCGGCAGCAGCAACAACAGGGCAATGACTTCAGCAGCAGCAGCGACAGCGCCGGCTCTGATACGAGCCACTGAGCGGCAGCGGTGGCGCCGGCACGGCCGCACCGCAGCCCTTGCCGCTGCGCCGCCAAGGTGAAGCCTCGCGTGTCGCTCTTCGCGCGGTCGTCAGGATGAGGGCTGCTCGCGCTGTCGGCAGGATGAGCGCTGCTCGCGCCATGGGCAGGATAAGGATGGGCCAGCACAAGTTTCTTGATCCGCTTCTGACCGCCGCAGGCGAGAAGCGCGCACAGGTGGCGCTCGTCGGCTTGCAGACATTATGGTTCAACACCGGTACTTTGTGCAATTTGACCTGCGCGAATTGCTATATTGAATCATCGCCCCTCAACGATCGGCTCGCCTATCTGACCGCGGCCGAGGTCGCCCGATATCTCGATGAAATCGAGCGCGATCGGCTGCCCACCTCGCTGATCGGCTTTACCGGCGGTGAGCCGTTCATGAACCCCCAACTGCCGCTCATGCTCGACGACGCCCTGGCGCGCGGGTTTCGCGCCCTGGTCCTGACCAACGCGATGAAACCGATGGAAAAGTGCCGCGCGGCCTTGTTGCGGCTGAAGGAACGTTTTGGCGAGCGGCTGACGATCCGCGTATCGCTCGATCATTATGGCCGCGCCGTGCACGAAAAGGAGCGCGGGGGGCGCAGCTGGCAGCCGACGCTCGACGGGCTCTTGTGGCTCGCCGGCAACGGCTTTGCCGTTGATGTCGCGAGCCGGCGCCTGTCGGGCGAGACCGAGGGGGAGATCCGGGGCGGCTTTGCCCGGCTGTTCGCGCGGCTCGGGATCGCGATCGACGCGGACGACCCGGTGCGGCTGATGGTCTTTCCCGAGATGGACGCCAGCATCGATGTGCCCGAGATCACCGAGGCGTGCTGGGGCATCCTCGGCAAATCGCCGCAGGACGTCATGTGCGCGAGCGCGCGGATGATCGTCAAGCGCAAGGGAGCGCAGCGCCCGGTGGTGCTGGCCTGCACATTGCTCCCTTATGACGAGCGGTTCGAGCTCGGCGCGACGCTCTGCGACGCCAGCAGCCCGGTGCCGCTCAACCATCCGCATTGCGCGAAATTCTGCGTCCTCGGCGGCGGCGCCTGCAGCCGCGGCTGAGCGCGCGCGAGCCGCGTTACGGCTCCGGGCAAACCCGGTCGGCGCGGCTTCTAGGTTTGTCTTCCGATCTCCCGCGCCTGATCCTGTCGTCCGCGGTCAAAGAAGGCTGCCGCCACCCAGCGCAGCTTGCTGAAGGACTTCGGTCGATCCATCGTAGATCAGGCGCAGCGCGACAAAGGTGATGATCACGAGCCCGATCCACGAAATCCAGAAATGGCGCTCGAGCAATCGCGCGATGTAATTCGACGCGACCCCCATCAGCGCCACCGAGAGGATGAGACCGAACGCCAGCACCCAGAAATGGGAGCGCGCGGTTCCCGCCACCGCCAGCACATTGTCGAGCGACATCGATACGTCGGCGAGAACGATGCGGGTCAGCGCCTGGCTTGCGCTCTTGTGCCGGGTCGCCGGCGGGCAGGTCGGCACCGGGGTTCGCGGTGGCGCGCGCTCGCGTGTCTCGCGCAGCTCGCGGTACATCTTCCACGATACCCACAGCAGCAGCACCCCACCGGCCAGGGTCAGCCCGATGATTTCGAGCAGAAGCGCCGCGAAATACGCAAACAGGATGCGCAGCACCGTGGCGGCGCCGATGCCCAGCACGATCACCCGGCGGCGCTGCTCGACCGGCAATCCGGAGGCGGCCATACCGACGACGATCGCGTTGTCGCCGGCCAGCACCACGTCGATGATCACCACCGACAACAGCGCGCTGAGTTGATTGACATCGATCAGCACACTGGCGAGATGGGCACGCCCATGATCGAGATCGAGAGCCGCCCGTCCGCAGCTTCGCGCCCGGCGGCGCGGCTCTCGCTGTTTTATGCGGCGGCATTTATGGTGACTGGCGCGCAATTGCCGTTCTGGCCGGTCTGGCTTGCGGCGCGTGGTCTCGGTGCCGGCCAGATCGCGGCGCTTCTCGCCGCGGCGATCTGGGCGAAAGTTATCCTGACACCGGTTTTTGGCACCGTCGCTGATCGTATCGGGCGGCGCCGCACGATGGTAGCGCTCGCCACGATCGCTTTCATAGCCGACTTATCGTTATGGCCGGTCGCCGGGTTCTGGCCGCTCCTGCTGCTCAATCTCGTGGCGCTCGCTGCGCAATCGGCGCTGATGCCGCTCGGCGACGCGGTCACGTTGGCGCGGGCCCGCGGCACCGGGCTCGATTACGGCCGGATCAGGGTGTGGGGGTCGGTCAGCTTCATCGCCACGACGCTCGTCACCGGCGCCATCCTCGCCCACACTTCGTCACAGGCGGTCCTTGCCGTCGTGCTGGCCGCCACGGCCCTGCTGATGCTCGCCTGCAAAAGTATTCCTGCCGACCGATCCGCGCGCATCGCCAGCGACGCGGGGCGCCTCACGAGAATAGCGGGGCTCTCCGGCAGAACGCGGTTCTGGGGTTTTGCCGTTACCGCAGCGGTGTTGCAGGCAAGCCATCAGCTCTACTACGGTTTCGGCTCGCTCTACTGGAGTTCGCTCGGTTTTTCGGGCACGACCATCGGCTGGCTCTGGGCCGAGGGCGTGGCGGCCGAAATCCTGCTGTTCTGGCTGGGCCGACACCTGATCCGCCGGCTCGGACCGATCGGCTTGATGGCGCTCGGCGGCATCGCCGGCGTCACCCGCTGGGGCCTCGCCGGGCTGGTGGTGTCGCTGCCTGCGATCGCCGCTTTGCAGCTGCTGCACGCCCTGACCTTTGGCGCCAGCTATCTCGGGACCGTGCATTTCGTGTCGCGCACCGTCCCGCCCGCAAACGCCGCGAGCGCGCAGGCATTGTGCGCCGCGGTGTCATCGGGTGTCGGAGGTCTCGCGATGATTGCCGCCGGGCGGCTCTATCCCGAATGGGGCGGGCACGCCTACTGGCTCATGGCGCTCTTATCCGCGGCAGGGCTTGGCGGGGCGCTCCGGCTGCGGCACGCTGATCCTGATTGACGCGCCGCGGGTCTCTTCAGCGCATTGCACATCTCGGATGGATTTCCGCGGGACTCGCGGCCTGTGCAACGGCGTAGTTGTGGAGCCCCTGGGCATCGAGCGTGCTGGCCATTCTCAGCAGATTGGCCGCTTTCTGGCAGACCACCATAGTCGGCTCGGCGCCTTCGGCGAGCGAAATCTCGTTGGCAAGGCTGGTGTCCCAAGAGTCGAATTCGCTTTGCGCGTTGCGCGCGCCCGCGCGCCGGAAATGGGCGATCATGATTCGCTGATAGCGCATGATCGCGTCCTTGTTGCGGGCCCGGAACTCGCCATAGACCGTATCGCGGCAGGCCGAGCTGATGACCATCAGGTTGGTCTGGAGCCGAATCGCCTGCTCTGCTTCCATGTCTGTCGCCGAATAGCAGCCCCGGTCGGCCGCGGACGCACCCTGAATCGACGCGGCGGCAATGATCGCCGCAGCCAGAAGCGCCTTTCTCATCGCAATCCCCCGATAACTCCCCCGTAGTCCTTCCAGCATACGCAGCCGGCGAGCATGTTCAAGAGGTGCTCTTCGCGTTCCTGTATCGGCGTCCGGCGACATGCAGCAAAGCCCGCGTTTAGATGGCGCAATCGACAGCGTTTCTCCAACCAGAGATTGCTCTGCGACGGTCCGCCGCGTCACCACGACCGCGATGCTGCCGTGATGTCGAAGTTTCCGGCGGGTTTTAGTTGCTAGAGTGAAAACCTGCGCGGCAGGCGGCCCAGCTCTCGGGAAATCACGGATGATCGTACTGGCCACGGATTTTGGGCTGGCGGGACCCTATACCGGGCAGGTCAAGGCGGTGCTGCACCAGCTCGCACCGGGTGTGCGGGTGATCGACCTGTTCGCCGATCTGCCGGCCGCGAACCCTAAGCCGGCGGCCTATCTGCTGGCCGCGTATGGTTCATGGTTTCCGGCCGGCACCGTGCTGCTCGCGGTCATCGATCCCGGTGTCGGCAGCAGCCGTGCGGCGATCGTCGTCGAAGCCGACGGCCGATTCTACGTCGGCCCCGACAACGGCCTTTTCGAGCTCGTCATGCGCCGGGCCGGCACTGCACGCGGCTCGGAGATCTTCTGGCGGCCCGCCCGGCTGTCGGCGAGCTTTCACGGACGCGACCTGTTCGCCCCGGCGGCGGCATGGCTCGCTCTCGGCCGGCTTGGCGGCGACGCATTGCACGACGCCACGATCACGCGCTTTGCCGATTGGCCGGACGATCTGCCCGAAATCGTCTATATCGACAGCTTTGGCAACGCAATGACCGGGCTGCGCGGCGCGTTGCTGCCGGCGACGGCAAAGCTCGCTGCCGGAGGCCACCGGCTGGCGCGCGCCCGCACCTTTTCCGAGGTCCCGCCGGGGACCGCCTTCTGGTACGAAAATTCGAATGGGCTCGCTGAGATCGCGGCCAATGGCAGCCGCGCCGACCGTATGCTCGGGCTGTCGGTCGGCACTCCAGTCGCAATCCTGCCGTGAGCCGGGCGACCGCCGCGGCTCATCCTCAGGAGGGCGGCGCCGCCACGTTGACACCGGGTGGGACGGCCGGGCGGCGGCGGTGCACCCGGTGGACAAGCCCGATCCCCCAGGCGATGACGACAAACGCGCCGAGCATCATCAGGCTCACCGAGCGCGCGTAATCGCCCAGCACCGCATGCAGCGCATGACCGAGAAAATAGCCGACAGAGACAAAGCCGGCCGCCCAAAGCGCTGCGGCGAGAAAGTTCAGCACCAGAAAGCGCCGGCTTGGAACGGCACTCATCCCCATGGCAAAGGACGAGAAGTTGCGCACGCCGTAGATGAAGCGGAACAACAGGATGAACCCGGTATTGTAGCGCTCGAGCCAGCGCAGCGCCGCATCGACCCCGGCGCGCCAGCGCGGAAACCGGTCGAGCAGACGCGGCCCGAAATGGCGGCCGACCCAGAACCAGCTCTGATCCCCGACAAAGCTGCCGAGCCCGCAAGCGGCCAGCACAAGCAGCGGATCGATCACCCCTTGTGCCGCGGCGAACCCGGCAAAAACCACGATGGTCTCGCCCTCGAAAAATGTCCAGATGAACGCGATCAGATAAAACCAGGAGCCGTGCTCAGCGATGAGCCGATTGATCTCCATCCCGCAACCAATCCTGCTTGCCTCGGCGGTGCGCTCCCCTTTCCCGCGCCGCGACATGCTAGGTTTTTCGGCTCCGGCGGTCGAGCGGAATTGGTGTTGCCGGGTGATTTTAACATGCCGGTCGCAACAAATGATTACGGGAAGGCGGCGCTGTTGCCTGGCGTAGTCCGTCATCGCCGGATCGGATCGTGCTCGGTCGGCGGCGCGCCCGCCGGCATTTTCCGCCAGCATCGCATTGACGGGCCGCTGCCGGCGGATCAGCCTGCGCCTGGTCACGAGAGCCCGAAACCGCTCAGGAGGGACGATGGCGGGGTTGTATTTCGAGGAGTTCGAGGAAGGCCAGGTGTTCGAGCATGCGGTTCGGCGAACCGTCACCGAGATGGACAATGTGTTGTTCAGCACGCTGACGATGAACCCGCAGCCGCTGCATCTCGACGAGGAATTCGCCCGGACCACCGAGTTCGGCCGGCGCCTTGTCAACAGCCTGTTCACGCTCGGTCTGGTAATCGGCATCAGCGTCGGCGATACGACGCTCGGCACGACGATCGCCAATCTCGGCATGACCGAAGTGCGGTTTCCAAAACCGGTGTTTCACGGCGATACGCTCCACGCGCGCACGATCGTGCAGGCCAAGCGCCGGAGCCGGTCGCGGCCGGATGCCGGCATCGTCGAGTTCGAGCATCAGGGGCTCAACCAGCACGACGAGATTGTCGCGGTCTGCCGCCGTGCCGGACTGATGAAGTGCCACCCCGCAGCCCGGACGGAGGGGTGAATGCGCTCGTTTCTGTTCGTTCCCGCCGACAGCGAGCGCAAGCTCGCCCGCGCACCCACGGCCGGTGCCGACGCGCTGATCCTCGATCTCGAAGATTCGGTGGTGCCGGCGAACCGCCCGGCGGCACGCCGTCAGGCGCGGGCGTTTCTCGATGCGACCGCAACGGGCTGCAGCTTCCGCCGCTGGGTGCGGGTCAATCCGCTGGCGAGCGATGCGGCTCTCGACGATCTGGCCGCGACCGTGCCCGGCCGGCCCGACGGCATCCTCTTGCCGAAATGCGTGCCCGATGACCTGCGCACGCTCGACCACTACCTGTCGGCGTTCGAGGCCGCCGGCGGGCTGCCGCGACGCACGATCCGGATCATCGCGATCGCGACCGAGACGCCGGCGGCGCTGTTCGCGCTCGGCAATTACGCCGGCGTGACGCCGCGGCTCGACGGCATCACCTGGGGTGCGGAGGATCTGGCGGCCGCGATTGGCGGCGACAACCGCCGCGCCGACGGCACCTATGACGACCTCTACCGCCTGGCGCGCGCGCTGTGCCTGGCGGCAGCGGCCGCCGCCGGGGTGGCGCCGATCGACACGATCTACACCGACTTTCGCGACGCGGCCGGCCTTGCCGCCGAATGCGCCGCCTCACGCCGCTCGGGGTTCGCCGGCAAGATGGCGATCCACCCGGCGCAGATCGGGCCGATCAACGACGCCTTCTCGATCAGCCATGAGGGGCTCGAATGGGCGCGCAAGGTCGTCGCCCTGTTCGACGAGCACCCCGAGGCCGGCACGATCGCGCTCGACGGCAGGATGATCGACCGGCCGCACCTGATCCTGGCCCGCCGGCTCTTGGGGCTCGGCACCGAATAGGCACCGCGCAGGCTCATCGGCAGCACGGGCTCCTTTGGATCAGGTCGCCGCCTTTTCGAGGAACCGTTCGGCGAGCCGCGCGAGAAAGCTGACATCGACCGGCAGCGCCGCGTCGTTGAAGTCGTAGCGGGCATTGTGCAGAAAGCAGTCGCCCTCGCCGGAGCCGTTGCCGAGCCACAGCATCGCTCCGGGCCTGGCGTTCAGCATGAACGAGAAATCCTCACCGCCCATCGACGGTGCGATGTCGCGCAGGACGGCGTCGGGACCACAGATCTCAGCGGCGACGGCGGCGGCGAACTCGGTCTCGGCGGGGTGGTTGATCGTCGGCGGATAGGAACGGCGATAGTCGGTCTCGGTGGTCACACCATGGGCGAGTGCGGCACCGCGGGCGATCTCGCCGATCCGGCGCTCGATCAGATCCTGCACCTGCGGGCGAAAGCTGCGCGCGGTGCCGCCGATATGCAGCGCGTCGGGGATCGCGTTGTAGGCCGACCCGCCCTTCATAAAGCCGATGCTGACCACCGCCGAATCGAGCGGATCGATGCTGCGGCTGGCAATCGTCTGCAGCGCCAGCACGATCTCGGCTCCGACCACAAACGGGTCGAGACCGAGATGGGGTGCAGCAGCGTGGGTGCCGTGTCCGCTGATCCGGATATCCCAGCGATCCGAAGCGGCGAGCAGCGGCCCGGGTTTCGCCGCGATCTGCCCGACCGGGATCCCCGGCTTGTTGTGGAGCGCAAACACCGCATCGCACGGGAACGCGTCAAACAGCCCCTCTTCGACCATGACCCGGCCGCCGCCGCCGCCTTCCTCCGCCGGTTGAAAAATCAGGTGCACCGTGCCGTCGAAATTCCGGGTCGCCGCGAGGTAGCGCGCCGCACCCAGCAGCATCGTCGTATGCCCGTCATGGCCGCAGGCATGCATTTTTCCGTCATGGGTCGAGCGATGCGCAAACGCGTTCAGCTCCTGGATCGGCAGCGCGTCCATATCGGCCCGCAGCCCGATCGCGGCTGGCGAGCGGCCGCGCCGGATTGTGCCGATAACACCGGTGCCGGCGAGGCCGCGATGGACCTCGCAGCCGAATTCGGCGAGCTTTGCCGCGACCAGATCGGCGGTGCGCCGCTCGGCAAAAGCAAGTTCGGGATGGGCGTGAAGATCGCGGCGGATTGCCGTCAACTCGTCCTGGTAGCCGCGCGTCTCGGCTATGATCGGCATCGCTCGCTCCTGTCCGGCTCGGTTTGCGAGCGATCATCGCCGATCGGCCGCCGGCCGTAAACGCCGTCCACCATCGCGCGGCTGGGGCACAATTTCGGGCACAACTGCGCTGGCGGAAGGCGGCTGTTCTAAGCTAGTTTGCCGGCAGAAGCGCGCGTGATGCGATCATCGTTCGGGTCGGCTGCATGCACAGGATAACGGTCTTCGCGCTGTTGGCAGTGGTGGCAGCATTGCCGGGCTGTGTGCCGCCGCCGTCGCCGCCGATCAATTCGCTCGCCTTCGCGCGGCGCCCGCCGCCACCGGGACAGCCGGGCTATCTCGCCACCATCAAATACGTCGATGACGGGATGCGCTTCACCGCAGCCGATTCAGGCTTTTTTGTTTCGTCCGCCGGCGAGATGTGCTTTCTCGGATCGGTCATCCCCGGGGCCACTCCGGAGCTCGCCCCGCACAATTACTGGTGCATGAGCCCATTCGACGTCAGCACCGTCGAGGCGCTCGAAAACGACATGAGCTATGTCAACCAGGTGCGATTGTGGTGCCGGCAGTCGAGCCCGCAATGCGCCCACAAGATCGCCTACCCCAACCAGTTCGACAATTCGCGGGTGGCCAACAGCATCGCCGCCGAGACCTATCCGTTCCGACGCGAGCGCGCGGCGATCGCCTACCTGGTCTATCTGATGGGTGGCGCAACCGGACCGGAGACATTATCGCCGATCGCAGGGCAGCCGGCCGCCGGCCCGATCCCGCTTGACAGCGCAGCGCCACCCTCTAGCGTCGGCGCACCGACCTTGGCAACGGAGGAGACCCGATGATCATCGAGATGCGCACCTACACCTTGCAGCCGGGCACGGTTGGCAGTTTCGAAGAGCGCTTCGGCCAGGCATTGCCGGCGCGGGCCAAGGTTTCCCCGCTCGCCGCGTTCTGGCATACCGAAGTCGGCCCGCTCAACCGTGTCATCCATGTGTGGCCCTATGAGGACATGGCGGCCCGCACCAGGCTGCGCGAGCAGGCCACCAAAACGCCGGGGTGGCCGCCAAACGTGCGGGAATTTGTCGCCGAGCAGCAGAGCGACATTTATTTGCCGGCACCCTTTTCGCCGGGGCTCGAGCCGCGCCAGCTGGGCGGGCTCTACGAGATCCGCATCTATACTTTCAGACCCGGCGGAATTGCCGGCGTGATCGATCGCTGGAGCGGCCATATCGCCCGGCGCATGGAGCTTTCACCCCTGGTCGGTGCCTGGCATAGCGAAGTCGGCGGGCTCAACAAATGGTGCCATATCTGGGCCTACAAGGATGCCGGCGAGCGTTTCCGCATCCGCGAGGAGGCCCGCGCCAAGGGCATCTGGCCGCCGCCCTCGGGGGGTGGACCGAACATGATGATCCGCCAGGAGAACATGCTCGTCATCCCGGCGTCGTTCTCACCGCTGCGTTGAGCCTGACACCGCCCGCCTTTTCACCGCGGAGCGGGCGGCGCCTGTGCCGGTCGCCTGAGCTCGGCGCGCCGAGCAGCAGCCGGCCACGGGCGGCCGCGACACGGTGACGACCGGCGCACATAACGGGCAGCGGCAGGGAGAGTCGCGCGATGACGGATCAGGCCGCGGCTAGGGGGGCCGATCGCGACGTGGCCGCACCGCCCGGCGAACCCGACTTCGCGCTCGGCCGCAAACTGCCGCCGACGCTGCTCTACCGCCGCTGTGACCCGGCCGAGCTGCCGTTCGCGCTGTGCAGCGAGCTGACGGAACTGCCAGGTCCGCTCGGCCAGGAGCGGGCTGTCGAAGCGATCGGCCTGGCGCTGCGGATGCGTCGCACGGGCTACAACATCTATGCGCTGGGCGCCAGCGGCATCGGCCGGCACGCGCTTGTCGAGCACCTGCTGCGGCAGCAGGCGGAGAGCCAGCCGCCGCCGCCCGACTGGTGCTATGTCAACAACTTCACCGATCCGCAGCAGCCCCGGCGATTGCGGCTGCCGGCGGGCCGCGGTGCCGGGCTTGCTGCCGCGATGAAGCGGTTGGTCGAGGAGCTGCGTGCGGCACTCCCGGCGGCATTCGAGCGCGAGGAATACCGTTCGCGCCGCGAGGTCGTCGATCAGCAGCTGAAACAGCGCAGCGAGGAGGCGTTTGGCGCATTGCAGCGCCGCGCGCAGCAGCAGAGCATCACCCTGATGCGCACGCCGATGGGGCTGGCGCTGGCGCCGGTGCGCGACGGCAAGGTCCTGGCTCCCGATGCGTTCGCAGCATTCCCGGCCGAGGAGCGCGAGACGATCCAGCATGAGATCGAGGCGATCCAGGCCGAGCTCGAAACGGTCATGCAGCAGGTGCCGCAATGGGAGCGCGAGCACCGCGACCAGGTGCGCGAGCTCAATCGCGATACCTGCGGGTTCGCGATCGGGCATCTGATGGAGGAAATCCGCGCGCTGCATCACGATTTGCCCGAAGTAACGGCGTATCTCGATGCCGTCGAAGCCGACGTGAAGGAGCATGCCGATGATTTTCTGCCGAGGCCGAGCCCACCGACGGAGACCCCGCCGCCGGTGCCGGTCGCTGCCGCCAACGACGACGGGCGCTTTCGCCGCTACGGGATCAATCTGTTTGTGGACAACAGGGCGCAGCACGGCGCCCCGGTGATCTACGAGGACAACCCGACCCACCAGACCCTGGTCGGCCGGGTCGAGCATCTGGCGCGCTTCGGCGCCCTCGTCACCGATTTCAATCTGCTGACGCCCGGGGCCTTGCATCGCGCCAATGGCGGCTATCTAATCCTCGACGCGCAAAAGCTGGTCGCCGGCAATTTCGGCTGGCCGTCGCTGAAGCGCGCACTCAACGCCGGCCAGATCCGCATCGAAACCCTCGAACAGCTGCTGAGCATGGCGAGCACGGTCTCGCTCGCCCCCGACCCGATCCCGCTCGATGTGAAAGTCGTCCTGGTCGGGCCGCCGGCGCTCTATTACCTGCTCGCCGCCTACGACGAAGAATTCCCCGAGCTGTTCAAGATCGCAGCCGATTTCGAGGACCGGGTCGAGCGCACCCCGCAAACCACACTGCTCTACGCGCGCCTCGTCTGCTCGATCGGCCGACGCGAGCAGCTGCGCTCGCTCGACCGCGACGCGGTGGCGCGGGTGATCGAGCGGACCGCCCGCCTCGCCGGCGATTCCGGGAAGCTGTGGACCGGGATGCGGGCGATCGCCGATCTCTTGCAGGAGGCCGACCAGTTCGCGGCCGACGCCGGCAAGGAAATCGTCGGCGAGGCCGAAGTCCAGGCCGCGATCGACGCGCAATTCCGTCGCGGCGACCGCGTCTACCGGCGCCTGCAGGAGGAGATCGGCCGCAGAACGATCCGGATCGAAACGGATGGCGCGCGGGTCGGCCAGGTCAACGGGCTTGCGGTGATGAGCCTCGGTGGTCTTGCTTTTGGCATGCCGAGCCGGATCACCGCGCGGGTGCGGCTCGGCCGCGGCGAGGTCGTCGATATCGAGCGCGAGGTCGAGCTCGGCGGGCCGCTTCATTCGAAGGGCGTGCTGATCCTTGCCGGGTTTCTCGGCGGCCGCTTTGGCAACACGCGGCCATTGTCGCTCAACGCCAGCCTGGTGTTCGAGCAATCCTATGGCGGCGTCGATGGCGACAGCGCCTCGGCGGCTGAATTGTTCGCGCTGTTGTCGGCTCTGGCCGAAGCGCCCATCAGCCAGTCCTTTGCGGTCACCGGCTCGGTCGATCAGCGGGGCCAGATCCAGGCGATCGGCGGGGTCAACGAAAAGGTCGAGGGATTTTTCGACAGCTGCCTCGCCGCCGGCTTTACCGGCCGGCAAGGGGTCATCATTCCAGCAAGCAACGTCAAGAACCTGATGCTGCGCCACGATGTCGTCGCCGCCGCGGCCGAGGGGCGGTTCGCGGTCTATCCGATCGATACCATCGATCAGGGGCTGGAGCTTTTGACTGGGGTAACGGCCGGAATCCTCGACGCAAGCGGCGACTATCCGTCGGGCAGCATCAATCACCGGATTACGGCGCGGCTCGATGCATACGCCCGGAAGGCGATCGAGCTGAGCCGCGGTGCCAGCGCTGTCGAAGGCCGCGCATGAGCCCGATCGAGCGCGTCGTCGTCCCGCTCGACGCCGCCAGCGAGGTGCGGGCGGTGCTCGATGCCGCGGCGCGGCTGGCGGCGCACGCCAGGGCGCGGCTGCACGGCGTCTTTGTCGAGGACGAGGACCTGCTGCGGCTCGCGGGTTTGCCGTTCGCGCGGCAGACGATCCTGGGAGTGCGTGCCGAACCCATGACCGCGGCACAGATCGCGCTGCATTTGCGGGTTGCGGCGCTGCAAATGCGCGAAGCGCTCGCCGCGGCCGCCCGGCAATATGCGCTCGAATGGTCGTTCGAGGTAATGCGCGGTGCCGCCGAGCATGCGCTCGCCCTCGCCACCGCGCGCGATCTCGTTGTCGCCGGTGCGGTGACCCGGCCGGTCGCCCGATATTTTCGCGTCGCCTCGCGCTGGCTCGGATCGGCCGGCGCGGTCCCGGGACCGCTTTTGCTGGTGCGGACTGCAGCGGCCGGCGAAGGCGGGGTAGTGATGCTGCTGCGCGACTGCAAAGAAGGCTCGGCAAGGCTCCTCGAAGCGGCGGCCCGGATCGCCGAAGCAAGAAGCGTCCCGCTCACCGTCGTGGCGTCGCGGACCAGCGCGGCCGCCGTGCCGGGCTTGCAGCAATGGCTCGCCGGTGAGCTTGCCCGGTTTGAGCTGCAGCTGAAGATCGAGATCGAGCCGGACGAGCCCCTTATGCTGCACCGCCGGATCATCGAGCTCGATTGCCGGCTGCTCGCGGTCGCTGCTGCCGAGGTCGAAGGCACCACCGGGCGGCTGCGCGAATGGATCGAGGATTTTTCCGGCGACGTGCTGATTGTGCGCTGAGGCCGTGACACGCCCCGATATTGAGGGCGAAACCAGCCACCTGGCGAGTGCGCTGAAAAAGTGGGAGAATTGGTCGCTCGCCGAAGTCACTATTGCGGCAGCAGAGGGTTGTCATGGCCGCCACGATCACTGCCATCTACCGCTATCCGGTCAAGGGGCTCAGCGCCGAGCGGATGGACCGCGTGCCGCTGACGCGAGGCGAATGCCTGCCGCACGACCGGCGCTTTGCGATCGCGCTTGCCTCGACGGTATTCGACGCCGGGCATCCGCAATGGCTGCCAAAGACCCGGTTCATCATGCTGATGCGCGATCAGTCTCTGGCACTGTTGCGGACCCGTTTCGACCCAGAAAGCGGCGTCCTGACGATCACCGAAAACGGACTGGAATTGCTGCGCGTGGCGATGACGGAACCCGAAGGGTGTCGCCTCGTCGCTGAATTCTATACGAGATTTCTCGGCGACACGGTGGAGGGCCCGCTGCGTGTCGTGGCGGCGCCGGGACACGCCTTTGCCGATGCCCGGCCGAGACCCCATGCGACGACCGGGAAATATGTCTCGCTGATCAATCGGGCCAGCATCGCCGCTCTAGAGGCGAGCATGGCGGTGTCGGTCGATCCGATCCGATTTCGCGCCAATGTCTATTTTGATGGCGCCGACGCCTGGTGCGAGCAGGACTGGATCGGGGCCGAATTGTCGCTCGGCCAAGCGCGGCTGCGGGTGGTGTCGCCGATCACCCGGTGCGCCGCGACCCAGGTCAATCCCGATACCGCCGAGCGTGACCTCGACATCGTCGGTGCGCTCCACGGTACCTTCGGCCATATCAATATGGGCGTGTACGCCGAGGTTCTGAGCAGCGGCGAGATCGCCGTCGGTGATCGGCTCGTCGCGACGGATCGGGAGTGAGCAAGAGGCGCGTCCCGCCTGCCGCCGGCTAGCGCCAGCGCCGCATGCCCCTGAGAATGGCCTTCGCCACAATCGCGAAGACCACCCGCTCGATGCCGTCGGGTCGGCGCGCGAGCAGCCACAATAGGGTCAACAAACCGAGATAGGTGGCAGCTCCGGCTGCGATCTTGACGACGAGGCTCGCCACCAGCGGCAGATGAATGCTCTCTCCGCAGATCGCGAGGACGATCCCCATCGCCCCGGCCGCGATGAGCGGGCGCGCGACGCAGCGGGCAAAATCGCCAAACCCCACCCGGACCGCCAGCCGCAACACCGCGATGTCGGCCGGAAGGGTCAAGAGAGAGAGCAGCGCTTGCGCTTCGGCAACCGCCGCAGCACCGCCCCAGCGCCCGGCCACGACCAGCACCGGGATCAGCAGCACGACCCGGATCCAGACTGCGGTCGCGGTCAGGCGCAGATTGTCGGTGACGCCGAGGATCGCATAGATCGCAAATCTGATACCAAACGGGATCGCGCCGATACCGAACCAGAACACCAGGGAACTCGCCTGCGACCATTGCGCGCCGAGCAGCAGCAAGGTCAGCTCGCGGGCGATCCCGGACACTCCCGGGCCGGTCGCGAGACAGACCGTGGCGGTCGCGGCGATGACCCGCAGCGCTGCGCTCCGCAACCGCTCGGGATCTCCGAGCAGCCGCGAATAGACCGGAAACATCGCGCGCATGACCGGCTGGATCAGATCGACGGTCGGGGTCACCGAGATGTCGGCGCCGACATTGTAGGCCCCCATCGTCGCCGCATTGCCGAGCGCACCGACAACATATTCATCGGTCCGCGCGGCCAGATGACGGCCATGCGCGACGATCAGCATCCAGGACGAGTACGACCAGATCTCGCGGGCCCGCGTCAGCCGGAAGCGCGGCCGGTACCGGTGCATCGCATAGCTCAACCCCACATCGACGGCTTTCGAGAGCACCCCGGCGATCACCAGACCCCAGACGTTGCGCCAGATCACGACACACATGATCCCGAGCGCGACCGAGCACAGTTTTCGATAAGTGAAATATTTGAACTCTCTGGGAAAATCGAAATCGATCCGAAAGTAGACGATGCCGATATTGGTAAAGCCCTCGAGCAGCAGCCGAAGCGCGAGCACGCAAACGATCAGCTCGACTTCGGCCGAATGAAAATAGATGCGGGCGAGCGGTGACGCGGCCAGCGCCGCTGCACAGAGCACGACACCGGCGATGACCTCGATGGTCCAGGCCGAATCGAAATAATCGCGGCTCGGCCGACCCAGTCTGATCAACGCCAGATCCTGGCCGGTGACACCGAACATCGCGATCACCGCCAGGGTCAGCGTGGCCATCGCCATCAGGCCGAAATCGGCCGGGGTCAGCAGCCTGGCGAGGATCGCGGTGCTGGCGATGCCGAGCGCGCGGACCGCCCATTGCAGACCCATCATCCATGCCGCGCCGCGGATGGCCTGGGCGCGGATGTCGTCGCCCGGCGCATCCGGCTCGCCCGCGATCCGCGGCCCCGCTTCCCCGGGTGCGGTCATCGCGTGCGGTTCTGGACGGTGGTGAACTCAGCCTCCCGGTTGCCGCGCCGCCAAGTCGCCCGCCGCATCCACGGGCTCAGCCATCATCGCTGTCGGGCGATGTTATCACCGGCTCAAAGGCGCAGCAGCGGCTGCGGCACGCCGCCGCCGGTTGTCGCGTCTCGCCGCGCCGGGCGCGTCGCACGGGTGAAGGCTTTGCGCCGCCTTGCCCATGCGACACCCAATCTCAGGAGGTGGCGCCGACGCGGTCGTCCCGCGTCTCGCGGCAAATGCGGCCATCATCGACTTGACGCAGAAACGATTCGAACATCGACAGCGTCCACAGTGCCGCGCTGTGATCGCGCAGCCCGGCCTGGTGCTGGTCGAGCAGCCGGCCGATCGTCGCCATGTCGAACAACCCCGACTGCCGCAGCACCGGCCCACCGAGCCGCTGGCGCATGGGCTCGCGCAACGGCCCGCGAAACCAGGCGGCGAGCGGGACCGCGAAGCCCTGCTTTGGCCGGTAGAGGATGTCATCCGAGAGATGTGCCGTGAGCGCCGATTTGAAGATCGCCTTGCCTTCGCCGCTCACCAGCTTGCAGTGCGACGGCAGCGTCGCCGCCCATTCGACAAATGTATGAGAGAGCAGCGGAACACGCACTTCGAGCGAGCGCGCCATGCTCGCGCGATCGACCTTGGTCAGGATGTCGCCCGGCAGATAGGTCTTGAAATCGGCGTACTGCACCTGCGACAGCGGATCGTCGCTGCCGCTTCGGGCGATGTGCCCCCGCACCACCTCGCCGGCATCGTACCCCTGGAGATCGCGCAGCAATGCGCGGCTGAACAGCCGCCGCCGCAGCGGTTGCGCGCAGATCGAGACCGAGGCGACGTAGGCATCGGCCGGGTCGCGAGCGAGCTCGATCAGAGTGGCCTTGGCCCGCAGCGGGCGCGGCGCCCAGTCGAGCTTCGGATAGACCACGCCGAGCAGGCCGAACAACGGCCCGCGCAGCCGCCCCGGCACCACCCTGCGCACCCGCTCCTCGGCGACATGCCAGCGATAACGCCGATATCCTGCGAACACCTCATCGCCGCCATCCCCGGACAGCGCGACGGTCACATTCTCGCGTGCCATCGCGCAAACCCGCAAGGTCGGCAGCGCCGAGCTGTCGCCAAACGGTTCGTCATAGATAGTCGCCAGGCGGTCTACCAAATCGAACGAATCGGGATCGACATCCTTGACATGATGATCGGTGCGATAGCGCCGGGCGACCGCAGCCGCGTAGCCGGATTCGTCGAACCCTCTGGTCCCGAAAGCGATCGAAAAGGTGCTGACCGGCTCAGGGCGCAGCCCAGCCATCATCGCGACGACGGCGCTCGAATCGACACCGCCGGACAAAAAGGCGCCGAGCGGGACATCGGCGATCATGCGCATCCGCACCGATTCCCGCAGCCGCTCGATCAGCTCCTCCTCGGCCTCACGCCGGCCGATCCGGACCCCGTCGATAAACCGCAAATCCCAGTAGGGTCTCGGCTCGCCGACCATCTCGCCGCGGCGCAGGACGAGGAAGTGGGCTGGCGGCAGCTTGCGCACGCCTCGATAGATGGAGCGCGGATCGGGAATATACCCGAATGCGAAAAACTCTTCGATTGCTTGCGGGTCGAGCCGGCGGTCGAGGGCGGGGCTGCACAGCAGCGATTTCAGCTCGGAGCCGAACAGCAGCCGGCCGTCATCCAGCAGTGAATAGTAGAGCGGCTTTTCGCCGAACCGGTCGCGCGCCAGAAACAAAACCTCGCTCCGTTCGTCGCAGAGCGCGAAGGCAAACATCCCATCGAACCGGTCGAGACAGCGCTCCCCCCACTCCTCCCAGGCGTGGACGATCACCTCGGTGTCGCAGCGGGTGCGGAAGACATGGCCGAGGGCCATGAGCTCGGCCATCAGCTCCTGAAAATTATAGATTTCGCCGTTGAAGACGACGCTGACCGTGCGGTCTTCGTTGAATAGCGGCTGCTCGCCGCCCGCAAGATCGATAATCGCGAGCCGGCGGTGCCCGAGACCGACCCCGGGAGCGTTATAAAAACCGTCGCCGTCCGGACCGCGGTGGCCGAGAGCATCGGTCATGCGGCGAAGCAGCCGCCGATCGACCTCGCGCCGCACGCGGCAGTCGAAAATGCCGGCTATTCCGCACATCGCTGCCTTCCGCCGCGATCAGAAATCGAGTCTAACACGCGAGCCGAACCGGTGCAGCGCGTATTCCAGCGACAAGATCCGGGCGAGCTGGGCCGCATCGCCGACCCGATCGAGCCGGAACAGCCGGTCGAGCATCATCGCACCGCCTGGCAGCACGGCCTCCCGATAGGGCCGCGCCAGATAGCCCGGCCAGTCGCCGCGCGGCCGCCGAACATATTTGAGCCGATAGGTGTAACGCCGCAGCCATGGCGGACGCAGATAGGTCGCGTAATCGGCGACCCGCCGCGACAAGGGTGGCGGGTGTCCGAAATCATGACCGTAGACCGAGCGATAGCCGGCGAGCCGGCGATCGACGCGGCGGATCAGCTCGGCTTCGTAAGCGCCGTGGTTCTTCCAGGCGAGCGGCAGCGCGCTGGCATGCTCGGTGATCGCCCGTTCGAGATAGGGCATCGCAGTCGCCCCGTAGCGCGCCGCGACGCTGTCCGATTTCCCATCCCAAGCGCGGCAGCGAAAGCTGTGATAGAGCCATTCGACGGTGGGTCTCGGCAGTCTGCGCTCGTCGCTTCCAAGCACGTCCATCACCTTGCCTTCGAGCCCGTCATAATAGCTCGCGCTGTCAAAGGCGGCGGTGCAGATGGCGGGATCGAACTGGCTATAGAAGCTCCACAACAGTTCACGAATCGTATAATCGCGATCGAGCAGATAGAAGAAATTGCGAAAGATCTCGCCGCCGCCGCCGTTGACAGCGATTGCATCGCCGCGCACCCGGCGCGCCTGCTCGGCGGTCTCGGCACCATTTTGAAAAATGCCGCCATATTCATAGCCGTCGGCAGCGAGAAAATTGCGATACGCGCGCTCGGCGAATTCGCAAGGTGCGATGATCGGGCGGTCGCTCTTGTCGATGACATCGAGCGAAAAGTCCTCTCCGGCGGCGATCTCGACCGCGAGGCGGACATCCTTCTCGGGAGAGCTGCCGTACACATAGACGCGCGGATGGATTCCGTGACGCCGCAGGCAGGCGAGGATCAGCCGAGAATCGTAACCGCCGGACAGGGCGCAGCGTACCCGATCGCCAAAGCTCTTGGTGACTGCGCTGAAATAGCGGTCGAGCAGCGCGAGGCTTTGCTCGAGCGAGGCCTCGCGGCTTTGCGAAGTGAATGCGCGGGTCACCGGCAGACATGGACGGGTGACTTTCAGCCCGCCGGCGGTGATCTCGATCGTAGCCCCGACCGGGGCCAGCGCCACCTCGCCGAATAGCGTCTCGTTGCCGGACACGACGCCGTTGAACACGTACTCGTAAGCACTTTGCCGCGACAACGACAACAGCTCGAGCGCGGAGCACAGCGCGTAAAACGACGAGCAGACGATCCCCTCGGCGAGGTTATAGAAGACCTGATAGCCGCCAAACCGGTCCAGCGTCACCCGCGTCCGATCACCGGTTCTGAGGATCGCCGCGTAATGCCCCATCAGCGCATCGCTGCCGGACGAAGGTGTCGTCGCCTGCTCGTATAACTGCGCCGCCGCCACAGCCCCGATCCCGCGCTCGGCGACGCAGGTCCCGCAGACGAAGACAAAATCTCCGTTCGGATAGCGCCCGGCGACAATCGACCGGGTTTCGAAGCTCGGATACGCCGCAAAAATATAGTCGAGGCCCTCGACGATTTCGGGGACGGCAAAGCCGAGCTCGGCAAACGCCTCTCGCAGCTTCAGAATTTCTGCGGTGCGGTCTTGACCCGGCCCGATATAGACGAGAAAGAAGCCGCCCATCAGCGAGCACCCGCCATGGGTCCTCGGCAGAGGGCGCAACCCGTCGCAGCACCGCAAACCGCTTGGATCGCCAATCCGGCCCTCCACCGCCGCCACCCGCGATGGACGCAGCGGCGTTGCCCAGATCGTGGGCTCTGCACGAACAGCGCGCGCTTCACCCTGACAATGCCCGCCGATTGATCATGCCTGCCGATTGATCATGCCCCGCCGATTGATTATGCCCCGCCGATTGATTATGGCCGGCGGAGGATGGCCATTTTGTAAAGCTGGCATCGTTTATCGGTTCGACCGGTGGCGATCTCCGTCTGCAATCATGCCTCCGCCGCGAGCACCCGCCGCTTGCCAGAAGGTGCGGTCGAGCGGTGCCGGTTGTCACGTCGAACCCGGAGATCGTCGGTGCTGGCGTGAACAAGCTCATACCGCATGATCAACATCGAAGATGAACGAATAGGCGGAAAACATGCGCTGCTGCGAAAACTCTTCGATCGCACGGCGATGATTGTCGTGGCCGAGCTGCGCCCGCCTTTGCGGATCCCGCAGCAGGCGGGCGATCGCATCCGCCAATAGCCGAGTGTCGTCACGCGGCACCACAAACGCACGATTGGCCTCGCACACCATGTCCCTGACGTCACCGACATCGACCGCGGCAACGGCACGGCCTGCGGCCATCGCTTCGAGCAGCGCATTCGGCATCTGCTCGGTATCGGAGGACAACGCGAAGACATCGAACGCGCCGAGCACCGCTTCCGCCCTTACCTGGCCGGTGAAGACCACCCGATCGGCCAGGCCCAGTTCGCCGGCAAGACGTTCGAGCACCGGCCGCTCCGCCCCTTCCCCGGCAATCACCAAACGTATGGCCGGGGCCCCGCGCGGCGACGGCACCGCGCCGGGTCCGCTCTCGAGCAGTGCAAAGGCGCGCAGCAGCCGCCCGATATTCTTCTCCGCGCGCAGCGGCGCTACGGTGCCGACGACCAATTCGCCTGACTGCCCTATGAAGGCCGCCGCGCGATCGCGCGGAAGATCGGCGAAACGGGCAACATCGACCCCGTTTGGAACATACGCGACCCGCCCTGCCGGCAGCCGCCATACCCGGCGCGCGATGTCCGCGAGTTGGCGCGACGGCACGACGACAATGCCTGCGCGGGCCAGCGCCCAGCGGCGGAACAAGACACGCCGGCGCAGCTGGGTATCGGCCTCCTCCTTACCGAAACCGGCCTCAAAGTGCAATTGGCGGGCCACCGGGCACAACCGGTTGGCCATCGCCCATTCGATCGCACCCCAATTGTAGGTGACGAGCAGATCGGGTCGCAGCCGTCGCAGCTCCGAGATTCCCTGCCGCACCGTGCCGACCATGCCCCGCCGCCGATCCAGCCGCAGCAGCCTCAGATCGAGATCGTCGGCGAGATCGCCAGCGGCCGCGAAATCGTCGTCGAGCGCCACGATCGTATGGCGCAGCCTGGTGCCGAAATGGTTGATGATGCGGACCATCCGCAGCGGCAACCCGCCGATGCCAAAGCTCGGAAAGACATGCAGCAAATGACGGTTGCGGCCGCCCCTGCCGACCGGCGCCGCGGCTGCGAGCTCCGGACCTCGCTCCTGGGGCGCCATTGTCAGCCGCGCCGGTGATGCCGACAATTCACCGGGCTCACAGGATTCACAAAGTCTGTACTTGTTCGGCACATGCTTCGAGAGGCTCGCCGGGCGCACCACTTCCTCGTCGCTCGCATCGTTGCTCCCTTTGTGTTACGCTACGTTACAATGTCGTTTAGCTCAAGCGGGACCAAATTTCGCCGATCCGACGAACATTCGTGCTCGCTCCTCACGTCTGACGGCAGGGTTGCCGCGATGACCGATACCCGGGGCAAGCGACTGCAATCATGGTCGCCAAGGCATGCTCGATCCTAGCACCTGGAGAATGATCGACTGGCCCGCCGACGATCCGCCCCGGCTCGTCGTCGTCGTCGACACCGAGGCCGAATTCGATTGGGCACGGCAGCAGCCGCGGCGCGCCGTTGGGGTGACCTCAGTCAAGCGGCAGCTGCAGACATTGCCGATCTTCGAGCGCTACCGGGTGCGCCCGACCTTTGTGCTCGATTACCCGGTCAGCAGCACCCCAGCAGGTTATGAATTCATCCGCGAGCTGCATCGTTCCGGCGCCTGCGAAATCGGCGCCCATCTGCAGCCTTGGGACAATCCTCCGTTCGTCGAGCAGATTACTGACGAAAACTCCTACCCCGGCAATCTGCCGTTTGAGCTCGAGCGCGAGAAGCTGGTCCAGCTGACGCGCGTCATCAGCGACAACATCGGCGTACGGCCACGTATCTACAAGGCCGGGCGCTACGGCGTCGGGCATGCGACCGCGCAGATCCTGGCTGAGCTCGGCTACGAGATCGATGTCAGCGTGGTGCCCGGCACCGATTTGCGAGGCGAATTCGGACCCGACTTTTCGCGCTGCAAGGCGCGGCCCTACTGGTTCGGCGATGATCCGGCGCTGCTCGAAATCCCGCTGTCGATTGGCTACACGGGGCTCTTGGCACCGATTGGACCGACCGCCCACGTGCTGACCATGAACGAGCGGCTGAAGGCGCTCCATGTCCCCGGCATTCTCGCGCATCTCGGCCTGATCGAGCGGATCGCGCTGACCCCCGAAGGCATCTCCTTCGACGAGCAGAGGCGGTTGACGCTGGCGCTGTTGCGCAAAGGCCACCGGGTCTTCAGCTTCACCTATCACAGCCCGTCGCTGGCACCGGGCAATACCCCTTATGTTCGCAGCGAAGCCGATCTGCGCGGGTTTTTGCGGCGGATCGAGCAGTATCTCGACTTCTTCACCGGCGAACTCGGCGGCCAAGCCGCAACACCGTTCGAAATCAAGGCGCTCGCGCAGCGCAGCGGACCACCGTGCGATGCCGGCGGTGCGGTCGGCACGGCACGGCCGAGCGAGCATAGCACCGCACGGCATCAGGGCGCGCCGCCAGCGCAAGACCGATCGACAAGCGCGTCGGCGTCGGCCGCAACATCGGTGTCATCCGGTGACAACCGGGAGACCGGGTGAAGAGCGGCCACCCGCCTCACCCCGCGGTAGCGGGCTGCGCACGGATTGCGCCGGCGGCGCCGGGCGCCGGGCCGGCGAGCTCGTCGAGATATTGGGGGATGGACTGGCTCGCCTGCAAAAAGCGCTTAAGCTGGGCCGGTGCCGGATCGCTCGGGTCATCCATGCTCGCCGATATCGCGACAAAAGCCGCGAACGGCGAGTGCCGGAGCAGCACCGCGCGCGCCTGCAGCAATTTGGTGCGCAGCAGCCCGCCGGAAATCTTCCCATCGACGACGTAAAACGACCAGACGAGCCGACGATGCGGGCCGCTGACGATCTGGGTGCTGGTCACCGGCGCCGCTGCGCCATTCACCCGCGTCTCGGCCGGCATCTGCAGCGCGATGCGCCAGGCATGATCGTCGGCGACCCGGTTGTCGGTGTTGGTCAGCGCGTTGCCGACCGCGCGCAGACGGTAGAGGGCGACATAGCGGACCACGACACCCGTACCCGGGGCCGCACCCGGGGTGGTGTAGCTCTGCAGGAATTGGCGGTTGGCACCATACACGACCGGTCGCCAGCCGATCCCGCCAGCCGCAACCGCGCGCCACGCCGGGGCAATCGCCGGCGGGCCGACCGTCGCAGGCAATGCCGCTGCCGAGAACCAGCTGTCGAGGCGCGCCGCGTAGGCGGGTCCCGCGGCCGCGAGCAGCACCGCCACGACGACTGTGCCGACAAATCGCCACCGCGGCAGACGCGGGGCGAGGGGATCGGGCGGCGGCGTTGGCCGCGCGCCCTTGTCGACAAAGGACATGCCGAGCGCGATCAGCAGCAGGATCACCAGCGAGAAAAACAGCCAGCCATAGATGATGTGATCGGCCTCGACCGCGGTGGCGCTGCCTTCGAGATGCGCCAGATAGATGATGCCCAGAGCGCGCATGCCATTGGCGCCGATCGGCACGCTCAGCGACAGGATGATGAACAAGGCGCGGCTCAGAAGGCTGCGATACATCACGACCGCGAAAAAGCAGCCGAACACGGTCGAGGCGATCAGGAACCGTAGCCCGGCGCAGGCTTCGGCAATCTCGAAGCTTCCCTCCGGGATTTGGATCATATAGCCGTCGGAAAACACCGGGATGTGCAGCGCGTGCAGCCCCGCGACGACAATTTTGGCGGTAATCGTCTGCAAGGACGGGACCAGAAACGCGCCGGTCGGCACCAGAAAAAACAGGAACAGCAGCGGAGCCAGGAGCTTCCGGAACAGAGCCGGCCCGAGGGTCACCAGCAGCACGATCTCGAACATCGCGACGACCGCCAGCTGTCGTCCCTCGTTGATGTCGAGAACCGCGGCGACGAGCCAGACCGCCGACAGCAGCGGCATCAGCAGCAGCGGCCAGAAATTCGGCGCCGGCACGGTGCCGGCGATGATCGCTCGCCGGTCCCACAGCAAAAAGCCGACGAGCGGCAGGATCAGAAAGCAATGATTGTAGGCGGTGGACTCGATCCACACGCGGACCGCGCCCGCCATGTCGTGATGAAACAACAGGCCAAAAAGAAGGGCGGCCGCGGCGATCAGACCCGCCGCCAGCCACCACCGGTCCACCGCCGTCGCCGACTGCATCGCCGATCCGCGCTCGGCCGCCAGCGGTGCTGCCCGCAGCCCGGCCGGGGGTTGTGGCAATTGCGGCCCGGGGTTGAACGCCATCGTCAGCCGATCCCTTTGACGATCGCCGGTCCCAGCCGATTGGCGAGCGGCAGCGGCAGTTTCTTCCAGGCGGCAACAAGAAGCCGCAGCTTTGGGTTGAGCGGGTTCAGATCGGGCATTTCGCGCCCCGCGGCCAGTCGGAACTGATAGACGAGCGGCCTCGGCGCAAAACCCCAATGACATTTGAACGCATAGGCCCCGGTGCCGAGCTTGCTGCGCCCGAAATCGAATATCCGGCAGCCGCGCTCGCACGCCCGGCGCATGACCTCCCAATAAAGAAAGTCGTTAGCCGCCAGCCGGCGCGCGGTCTTGGTCCCGCCGCCGTAGAACGGCAAGACCTCGTCGCGGAAGTAGAAGTTGAGCACCGAGGCCACCGCCCTACCGTCGCTGGTAATCGTCACGATGTCGCAGCTATCGGCAAACTCCTGCGCCAGGATCTCGAAATACGATTTGGCGAACACCGGTGTCCCGAGATTTCGGACGCTTTCCGCGTAAATGCGATGCAGCCGCGCGGGGTCGCGATCGATCTCCGAGCGCAAGCCGTTGTCGATGCCCTTGCGGACCATCGCCCGCTGCTTGCGCGGGATCGCCCTCAGATTGGCCGGCACGGCGGGCGCGATTGGTTTGCGAAAATTGGCATAGAGACCTGACTTCTGGGCCCAGTCGGCCCGTCCGGGCGAAAAGCTGCGCAGCTCGAGCGCGCCCACACCCAGCCGGTCCATCAGCCGCGCCGCCGCCTCTTCGAGGGCCCGCAGACTCTCCTCGTCGGCGGCAATCGGGCCACCATGCACCGCGAATGCGTTCGAGATCAGCGAGGAGCCGAACAGCGCCGATTTGACATGCGTCAGCGGCAGGATTCCGGTCACGGCCCCGGCACGCTCGGCCAGCAGGTAATGCGTGCGGTGACCGAAGGCCCGCTCGATGATCCCTCGCCATGCTGAGAGATGAAAAAAAGTTGCATCGGGGCAGCCGCGGATGAACGCGTCCCATCGCCCGGCATCACCGCTCTCGAACGGCCTTACCGCGGCCGCGGGCAATAATCCGTCCATGCCGTGATCAGCGGATACGGGCCCGACCCCTCTGCCAAAAACAGCCGATCCATGCGCGCCCACGCAAAATTCTGCAGCAACCGGCGCAGCCGCGGCTCGGTACGGTGGAGATTGAGATAGTGGCGAAACCGCGAACGCAGCGGAGCCTGGCGCTGGCGCGGCTGCTCCGGATCGATCTCCCAGGGGTGCAGGTAGAAAATCGCCGGAGGCTCGCCGGCACGGCTGGCGCGGCGCAGCAGCCAGCGCGTCAGCGGGTATGGAAATAGACGGAAATAGCCGCCGCCCGAGGCCGGCACGTCGAGCCCGCAAAGCGGCACCGCGGTCAGCGGAACTTCGATCATTCCGGGGCACGGGGCAAACGCCGCTCGCGGCGCCCCGGGGCTGCCGTAGAGATCGTGCCGTATCGGGTAAACGCTCGAACTGTAGCAGTAACCCTCCTCCGCCAGGATCGGGTGTGCCCACAGCGTATCGCGGCCAATCGAGAAGGTCGGAGCCCGGTAGCCCCGTACCGCGACCCCGCCGGCGTCTTCGAGAATCTGCTTGCTGGCGCGGATATCGGCGCGGAATGCGGCACGGGACTGGCGATTGACCCGGCGGTGGTCGGTGCCGTGGCTGGCGAGCTCGTGGCCGCCGGCGACGATGCGGCGGGCAAGGTCCGGGTGGCGACGAACGAGCCCACCGAGAGTGAAGAATGTCGCCGCGACTTCGGCCTCGGCGAGAATGTCGAGCAGGCGGTAGAGGTTGCGCTCGATCCGCGACGGGAGCCGATCCCAATCGCGCCGATCGATCGTCGCGGCGAACGCCTCGACTTGGAAGTAGTCCTCGACGTCGATGGTCATGGCCCCGGTGGCGCGCGGCAGCGCGTCCGCCGCGTCGCCAGCCGCCGGCGCAACCGGGCGATGGCTACGGTCCGGCGCCGGTATCGGGGCGAGCCCCGCGGCCGCATCGGTCACTACCGCTCTCCCTGAAAATACTGCGCGGCAAGCTCGATCGCGCGCCGCAGCAGCCGGTCATGCTTGCAGACATTTCTCTCCAATAGCGCCACCCGCTCGGTCAACCCGCGCACGATCTCGCTCGGCGCGACCGCCCCGTGGTTCCGGGTGTCGACGGCGGCCGGATCGGTGACCACCGACATCTCCTCGCGCAGGTCGTTCGCGACCTTTTCGACCGCCTCGGCGGAGAACGTGTGGAGCTGTTCGAGAAACCCGTACAGCAAGAGGCGCGAGCACAATGTGTTGATGCGCCGGGGCACACCTTCGGTGTGGCGGTGGATCAGCGGGAACGACGCTTCGGCGAAATGCGGGTCGTCCTTCCACTCGGCGCGGCGCAGGCGATGTTCGATATAGGATCGGGTCTCGGCTTCGCTGAGAGGGCCGAGATGGTAGGCCGCGGTCACCCGCTGGCGCAGCTGCTCGAGACCAGGGCTGCCCAGGATCGCGCGGAACTGCGGCTGGCCGAGCAAAAAGCTCTGCAGTGCCATCGTCTTGTCGACGACGATGTTGGACAGCATGCGCAGCTCTTCGAGCGCCTCGAAGGACAGGTTCTGCGCCTCGTCCACGATCAGCAGCACCCGCTTGCCGCTGCGATGCTGGGCCAGCACGAACTCGCTGATGCGCTGCAGCAGCGGACCCTTGGCCACCCCCTCGCGGGCGAGGCCAAACCCGGCCGCGACCAGATGCAGCAGATCATCGCCACCGAGCTGGCTGGTCACGATCTTGGCGGTGACAAAGCCGTCCTCGCTGATCGTAGACAACAGATTGTCGACGAGGATCGTCTTGCCCGCGCCGACCTCGCCGGTAACGATGATGAACCCTTCGGCGTGGTGCAGCCCATAGATCAGGTAGGCCATGGCCTGCCGATGCACCGTGCTCTCGAAAAAAAAGCGGGCGTCCGGCGTCAGCTGAAACGGACGGCTGGCAAGTCCGTAAAATTCGGCGTACATCGGCTCAGAACGCTTTGGTCAGCTGCAGCTGCAGCGCGTTCACCACGACGTCGCCACTATGTCCGGACAGGACCGTGGCGCCGTTGGGTTCGTAGGCAAAGGTGTAGAGGAGCGAGCCGGTCAGCGCCCGGGCGAACAGATAGTTGACGCCGAGATTGGCGGACATCGTGTTGATGCTGCTGACCGTGGTGAGGGTAATCGGGCTCACCGCATTCGAGGTGTTGGAGTAGCCGACCGAGGCGGTGCCGTTGAGGTTCGGCCTGATATCGCGGGTCCACGACAGGCTGGCGCCGGCACTCTTGGTCGCGCCGGTGGTCGGCGGTGTCAGGGGGGTCTGATTGGTGTAGTAGCCATAGATCCCGTAGCTGTTGGGGCCGATCGAATCGGTGATCTGGGCGTTGAACAGGTGCTCGCGGTAGACCGTGTTGCTCAGCCCTGAGCCGGGCAGATAAAAGCTCGTCGGCAAGCCCAGCGACTGGTCGACGATCGCGCCATTCGGGCTCAAGGTCGAGTTCGCCAGCGAGGTCTGCAGGAACTCCGCCGGCGAGCTGATCCCCTGGACCAGGCTCGCCTGCACGGTGATTGTCGGGGTTACCTGATACAGCGCCGAGCCGGTAAAGCCGTAGACGCCCTGCTGCACGCCGTATTCCAGGCTGAAAAAGCCGTAATTGCCGCCCAGCCCAAGACGACCGCCGACGAGCCAGGTCGGACCGGCAAAGGTCGCGTCCGGAGCAAACGGATAGCGGATGTTCTGATAGCCGATCCGGCCCAGCGCGGCGATATCGGGGGTGATCTGATATTGCAGATCGTCATACGAGCTGAATTGCGAGTTTTGGCTGGTCGAATTCGAGTTGAAGCCGGAAACATCGACGGTGAGCCGCGACACGGCGCGCTCGAAATTCCGGCCGGTGGCGACGGTGAGCGTGCCCTCGTTCAGGATCCCGTTGGCGAGGTTGTTGTTCTCGGTGGGCAGGGTCGGTGCCAGTGTCGAGGTGTTGCCGCCGAAATTGGTCGCACCAAACCGGTAGCGCAGCTCGGTATCGACTTCGCCATCATAGGATTCGCGCAGATAGGGTGAGATTGTATTGGTATACACTTGGGTCTGCTGTGTGCGCGGCAGCTGGCTCGCATTGATGAAGCCGAGACCGGGCAGGTTGGAGGCTTGCGAGATACTGCTCGCGGCATCGACAAACAAATGATCCGGCACCACCGTGCCGGTGCCGTTCGCATAGACATCGGCCATAATCTGGTCGAGGTCGCTTGTCGGCGTGTACAAGCTGCCCTCGACCTGCGCGGTCGCGACACCGCGCAGCCGGGGCGTATCGGCGGAAACCGAAACACCCGGAGCGAGCGTCGTCTCGGCCGCCGCGGTCCGATCGGAATGCGTGTAATAGACGTTGTCGGTCAGGATCTCGCCGACCGTTACGGTCGGCTGGATCAGGATCGCCGGCACGTCCGGGTTGTACTGCTGCAACGTCGTGATCCCGGCCCCGGGGGATGGCAGTGTCAGCGAATACGGCGCTTGCCCCGGGGGTGCCGCGGCAATGCCGCTCGGCACCGCGTTGGATGGCGTCAGCGGGTTCGGCAGACCAAACGGACCGATCGGTGTCGGCGGCAGGACCTCGGGCGGGATGCCGGTCGCAGGGATCGCCGGCGGCCCCAGACCGCTCGGCGCGTTCGAGCTCGGCGGCAAGCCCGAGCCGCCGGCACCATTGGTCGGATGGGCGATCGCCGGAGCCGCACGCGTCAGACCGGCGGCGACGACGAGCAGCAGGGTCAGACCATCGCGCCGGGGCCGCAACTGGGCGCCCGCCGGGCGCTCAGACCCGCGCCGGCGCATCCGAGCGCAGCTCATCACCCTCGCCACCAGGGTAGTGATAGCCGTAGCCGTAGGAGCCGAAATAAGCGCTGGAAAGCTCACCCTTGTTTAGCAGCAGGCTGATCCGCGGGCACGAGCCGAGCATGCCGAGACCCGCTTCGATCTCGTCCTGCTGGGTCCGATACGCTTCGACCACAAACACGATCTGACCGACCAGCGGAGCCAGCGTCGTCGCATCGCTGCTCGCCATGCAGGGCGGAGTATCGAGAATGATAAAGCGATCCGGAAAGCGGCGGCTCAGCTCGGCCATCAACGCGCCCATCCGGTTGCTCGAAAGCAGTTCGGGCACATGCGGCCCACCGCGTCCGGCTGGCAGGAGCAGCAGGTTCGGGTTGTCCGTGCGCACCAGCACGTCGGGCAGATCGAGATCGCCGGTGATCAGATCGACGATCCCCGCTTCGCCTCGAACCCCGAGGATCGTGCACAGCGTCGAGTGGTGGGTATCGACATCGACCAGCAGCGCCTTGACGTCCCGTTCCGACGCAAAAGCCAGCGCAAGGTTGAGCGAGACAAAGGTCTTGCCCTCGCCCGGGCGGGCGCTCGTTACCATGATCAGCCGGCTTTCGCCGCTGTCCTCACCATCCTTGCTCGCTGTCCAGCCGGCCATCAGATTGCGCTTGACCAGACGGAACTCCTCCACGGTTCGCGACCGCTCCGAGGATGGAACGGTCACCCCGTAGCTGGACAGCCGGGCACGATCGAGGATCAGCTCCGGCCGGGTCGTGGACAACGCGGCCATCGGCCGATCGGCCGGTGATGCCGCTGCTCGGCGCTCGGCGCTCGGCGGGACGGCCGTCGGTGGCGCCGCGGCTGTTGCAGCGGGCCGCGGTTCGGCCGGTGCGGCGGGCCGCGGTTCGGCTGGTGC